>DATFJT010000019.1:0-20001 GCA_035269065.1 Saprospiraceae bacterium
AGCCAACGAGTTCGTTGTGGTTCATTTCTGGTATGACATGGTGCCAGCACAGCATCTTGCTGTTTTCATTGATCTGTTGTCTGAAACGCATGGCTACGGGTTCGTACCGGTCTTCTGAATAAATGATGGGTATTTTATTATTGAGAATCTGAGCTACTTTTTCCGCTTTTTCACGTATTTGTTCAGTTTCCTGATCGAGCCGCTCAATGGCTTTTTCCAGGTGTTTTTCGAAGCTGCCATCAATGAAACCATGTTTATGCAGCATGTACAATTGCTGGACTACAGAATAGCCCAAACATGCTCGGGGTGAGGCCCAATCGCCCGGCACCTGAATGTAATCATATCCTTTTTCCTGGGCATGGGCGATAAGTTTTCCGCCACCTGATATGGCCATCATTTTGGCTCCTGTATTTTCAGCCTTTCCAAAACTCTCCAATGTTTCTTCTGTATTTCCGCTGTAGGAAGAGGCTACAAAAAGAGTATTCTGATCAATGTAAGCGGGGATATTATAACCTTTCCCACCTAGGTAAGGAACAGGGCACTGGTCGTACACGAAAGAGGCCACAAAATTGGCTCCAATCCCGGATCCACCCAATCCTGCTACAAAAATCTTATTGATCGTGTTCACTGGAGTCGTGACTTGAGCTTTTCTACCAATATCCATGGCCTCTCGCAACTGGTCCATGAATTTTTCAATCATTTCATCCATCGTTTCTTATTTTCACAGTGATCTCTAAATCCAAATTTAAGGTGAATAAACGCAAAATAGGTATTTGGGCAGAAAATCTGGCATGTGAATTCTTGGAAAGTAAGGGTTGGGCTATCGAGGCGAGAAATTTCAGATACAAAAGAGCAGAGGTGGACATTGTGGCCTGGGATCAGAAAACGCTGGTTTTCGCAGAAGTCAAATACCGCAGTTATGATTACTATGGAGCACCAGAAGTAGCAGTAGATGATGCCAAACAAGCCTTAATCCTGGATGCTGCGGCAGCCTATGCCGAGAAAATCAATCACGACTGGGCACTCCGTTTCGATATCATTGCGATTACCGGAAAACCAGGAGAGTTAAGCATCGAACATTTCCCTGATGCTTTTTTCCCTCAATTCTGATCAAAAGTACTGCATAATTGAAGAGATTATACTATCTTTGCAGGCCGAAACGCCTAGTGACGGGAAGTTTAAAATATACAGACGATGAAAAAAGACGTACATCCGGAAAATTACAGAAAGGTCGTATTTAAGGATTTTTCCGTAGACGAAGCCTTTATGACTAGATCATGCGTTCAAACGGACGAGACCATCACCTGGGAAGACGGCAACGAATACCCACTCGTCAAGTTGGAAATTTCAAGTAAATCCCATCCATTTTTTACCGGCAAGATGAAATTTGTAGATACGGCTGGTAGAATTGATAAGTTCAACAGAAAGTTTTCCAAGACAAGATTCGCGAAAAAAGACGAGGAGGAGTAAATTCAACAATTTCCCGGGCCACAAGACATGAAAACATCTCAAAACCTTATTTTATTTGACGACGAAAAAAGGGATGCTTTTCTGCCACTGGTATGGACAAGGCCTCTCTCAGAATTGCGTCTTGGAATTAACACCATTCGAGAAAAATGGGAACGGATTTACGGTTGCACCGCTTCTTTTCTTACACAAGAATATCTGAGCGCCAAGTTTCCACTCAAAATTACTGAGGATAATTTATTGATCAATTCCAGGTATTTGCCAAATGAATACCTCATATCTCTACTTAGAATGCTGGAGTTGAACCAGGCCATTATGAGTGATAATGATCTGGTCGCAGTCAGGTTAACAAAGAAGAGATTAAGTGATGTTATCGAAGACGAGGATATAGAGTCCCTGGATGGAATGGACATCGACTCAGCTCTTTTTCGATATATCGAGAAGCCATGGCAGTTATTTTTGCAAAATGGTCTCGAGATCGAAAACGACATGAATGAGATCAAAAAGACGCAAAGCACGCAAGACTTACCCGATGGCAACCAATTAATTGGCGATGCCAAACACCTTTTCATTGAAGAGGGTGTGCAGATTCAAGGTGCAACCCTGAATACAACTACAGGTCCCATTTACTTAGGTAAGGGCAGCGAGGTGATGGAAGGAAGCTTGATTCGAGGCCCTTTTGCTCTATTGGATCACGGCGTAGTTAAGATGGGTGCCAAAGTCTATGGTGCCACTACGGTTGGTCCTCATTCAAAAATAGGAGGTGAGGTAAATAATAGTGTGATCCTCGGTTACAGCAACAAAGGTCATGATGGTTTTCTCGGGAATTCCCTCATTGGTGAGTGGTGTAATATCGGTGCAGATACCAATAATTCTAATCTGAAAAACAACTACGGAGAAGTAAAGCTCTGGAGTTATGTTACTCAGCGTTTTGAGCCAACTGGTCAGCAATTTTTAGGCCTGGTTATGGGCGATCATTCCAAATGTGGCATCAATACGATGTTCAATACAGGTACAGCTATAGGTGTAGCGACCAATGTGTTTGGTGGAGGGTTTCCGCGCAATTTTATTCCTTCTTTTTCATGGGGTGGCAGCGGAGGTTATTCGACACATCGCTTGGAAAAAGCTGCTGAAACAGCGGAAATCATGATGGATCGTCGACAAATGACCTTCAGTGAAGAGGATCGAAAGATTTTGGCCCATATTTTACAAGCGACTTCTCCATTCCGATCATGGGAAAAGTAATCCCCAACGTAGCTTCCTGGATTTTCTACCTGAGTTATTTACGAGAGTTTACCCTTGAGTCTTTTTACAGTGATAAGAACGGGCACATCGAGCTATTTCTGAGGAAGGGGCATTTGATGTTATGCGCGGAAAATGCCATTTATTCTTATGATGAGAAATATGAAAATTTTGTTTTCGCCTTTGAGCAATTAGATCCGAATGACCTGAAGGGATTAAAAAATGTTCTGGTCTTGGGTATGGGGCTGGGAAGCATACCCCTGATTCTAGAGCGTCAATACAGTCATGATTTTAATTTCACCATGGTTGAATACGATGAGGATATTGCTGATCTCGCTCAGACTTATAGTTTACCCAGAATAGAAGGCCATACAGAAATTGTCATGGCAGATGCGTTGGCATACATGCAGTTGAATGAGCGTACGTTTGATTTAATTTGTATTGACCTTTTCAAAGACAAGGATATACCGGATGAGTTTTTGACCGCGTCGTTTCTTCAATTATGCAGCAAGGCTCTGTCTGCACAAGGATTGGTGATCATGAATACTCCTGGCAATACCATGGAAGAAAGCTGTAATTCTGAGAAATATTATGAAAATGACTTCAGAAAGGTTTTTCCAAAAGCGGCTCGTATACATCTGTTTAAAAATGAAATGCTCTTTAGCCGGGCGCCATCCAATCCTTTACTCTATGGTCAATAATTGGTACCTTCGCGGCAAACAACAATCAGTATGTTCACCATTAATATATATCTACGCTTTGCTCTTATAGCACTTTTTCTGATCGGAGGCTTTGTACTTTCTCTCACCATCAGCTTTTGGTATGCCCTGCCCATCCTACTGATTGGGTTGATATTGTTGGCAGGCTACATTTTATTGGGTACCGTGCAATCTGCCGCCAAAATGTTGCAGACCGCCGATTTTTTGGGTGCTGAGAAAAGATTGGCCCTCACATGGAAACCGGCTTTGTTGTACAAGGCGAACAGAGCTTATTACTACATGCTTCGCGGCACTATCTCGTCCGGTCTGAAAAGAGGCAATGAGGAGACCGAAAAATGGTTGAAATTGGCGGATGACATCGGGTTTCAATCCGATGATGAAAAAGCTATGGTGACCTTGCAATTGGTGGGTATTGCCATGCAAAAAGGCAATTGGAATTTTGCTAAAGGCCAGTTAAAGAAATTGAAAAAGATGGATATTACCCAGGACGAATTAAAAGAGCAAATTCAGCAGGTCCAGAAAGCGGTAAAGAATCGGGGAGCCATCCGAAATGCCCGTATTCAAGGACGTGGACAAATGCAGCAGGGCTCCAAGCGCAGAAGACCTAAGATGCGTTAGAGTGCTATTCAGTTCTTCTGAATGGCCAGAAGATTTTGAGCAGATACAAATCTTATTATTGAAGTAAACGGCGGCTGAACTTCCCTTCATCTATTAGTTGCTGGACTTTGCCCCGTGCAGGTGAGAATTCAGGTGCCAACTGATAAGCATCGATCAATTTTTGAAAGGCCATTTTATCTTTGCCTGCGGTCTTTTCGTACAGATATTCTAAATACAATCCTGCGGCATTCCACTGGCGTTGCAACCTCGCTTCCAATTGCGGATCGTCCATACTGAGCAATGTTTTTGGAAATTCATTGCGAAGAGAAAGGATCCATCTAAAGTTCTCCATTGCAAGCTCTTTTTGAGGCCTGTATACCTGCTTGGGGGCTTCAAAAATCAGCCGGGGATGCGAATCGGTATTGATCGGTCCTTCTCCGACGTCAGTTTTCAATGTTTGTGGCCCACAGATATAGCTATTTGTCAGATCAGCAGGATTTTCGATACTGGCGCGAATATTTTTTTTGTACAGCAAGTTCTGGACTTTCCCGATTTTCCACTGTACTGGTTTTTTGCTGCCATAAATGCCGACTACAGGCGTGTCTGCATTGTAGCTGGCGAGCACCAGATGCGCTTCGGGAAAAACAGACAAAAAGGTGCGCAGAATGACCCTGAGGTCCTCTTTGCCTATTTGGTGCAGTGGAAGCCACTGCATGACGGCGCCTTCGGAATCCAGAATATCTCGTAAATTTTCGAAATGATTCTTGGTATACAGCATGCCGGCACCATCCCTCGCCGGATGGTATAAGTCACATACAATCAAGTCGTATTGCTTTGCAGTTCTGCGTACAAAATTCCTGGCATCTGCCGTAAATATCCTGGTTCTTGGTGACTCCAGGGCGTGGTTATGGAAGGCACTAAAGAAGGGTAGAATCTCTGTAATCTCAGGTTGAATTTCCACACCTGTGATGTCATCTAGTGGATACTCCAGAGCAGTGCCGAGTGTTGTGGCCGTACCCAGGCCCAGAAATAATATTGTATCTGCAGAGGCGTGCTGTAAAATGGGCAAATGCCCCATCCGTTTTTCAAGAAAGCTTGCTCCTCCGCCCATTTTAAATTTTCCATTGACCTGAAGAAAGCGCATGGGAAGTCCCAGAGGGCCCTTTTGATCTGGTAATTCGGTCACAGTAACTGAACCCTGATAACCTTCTTTATGGGCAAGTATTTTCCAGCCATCTGGTAAGGAATTCATCAGAAAGGGGTTTTTGGGTATAGCCAATGCCCCGAGCAATAACAGACCTGCAATTCCAATAGCAGTCCTTTGGAAATCCAATCGTTTTCTCAACCAAAGCACCAGCAAACTGTATAGCGCGGCCATAAAAAAAAGCATCCATTGCCCGCCCAGTATGGGCAATAAAACGATACCAAAGATGAAAGGGGCCAGGGTAGAACCCAAAGTATTCAAAGCATAGGCTTTCCCGGTCTGGTCCTTATGAACAAATTGAAACAGGGCCGGGAAAAGTACGCCCATCATAAAGGCCGGCACGAAGAAAAACAAGGCAGTAATTGACCATTCAAGGATTAGATTGAGGGCAAAGGGCAAATTGTTTTCTGCTAGCCCTGTCCGCTCATTCGCAATGAGTACGGCAAGAAGCATGTTGATCAGGGGAAAAATGGAAAGCGTGAGAAGAGCCAAGCGCATGGAACGAAAGACATGGCTCCCTTTTGCCTTCTTTTGCTGATACCACCATGATCCTGCCGCTGCTCCCAACAAATACACGCTTAAAATATTGGCGAAAGAATAGACCGTGTTCTCCAATACCTGTTTCAGCCCATGTACGACAGCAATTTCATAAGCTATTCCAAACAAGCCGGTGAGGAAAAGCAAAAGCAACCAGGAAGTATTTCCATTTATTTGCTCCTCATTTTCTGCGTTGGAACCCACAGTATCAGTTGGATGAAGCTTAGTTTTGGGAATCTTTCTCCCATAAATCGTTGCAGTACCTGCGGCAAGCAGACTGACCAATGAAAAACAAATGGAGCCACCAATAAAACCCAGCGAAGGCAAGAAAAAATATACGGCGGTTAACGTCCCTAAAACAGCACCGAAAGTATTTGCGGCATAAATCCTACCGACTGCACGGTTTGATTTCGTAACAGAAGAATTATATCGCCGGCTTGCTGCGACGAGATAGGCAAAATTGGCACCCATGCAAAAAGTGGCCGGTAACATCAACAGTCCGGAAAACAGGACAGCCAATGTCAATGACCAGAAACCAGCCTGAATACTGAATAAGCTGGTAAACCACAGCGGGCTTTGTTCGTGAATGCCAAAGAAAATATACGGCAGAACAAAGCCATAAACGGCAATGATGATCTCTAAAATGATGAAGGTTTTTACAGGCTTTGAGTCTCTGTGTGCATGTCCGCTTGTTAACCAGGCCCCAAGCATCATTCCTCCAAAGAAGCCCGTTAATACGCCTAAGACACCGACCATTTCAGCTCCGAGCAATAAACTCAATATTCTTGTCCAGACAATTTCGAATGCCAATGCAGCAAATCCGGAAAGGACTACAGCGAGCAGAAGTAATTGATCCGAGGTCTTATTGCTGGATGAACTCATAGATACTTAAACGCTACTGCTTGGGATTGCTGGATGCAAAATGTCTTGCCGGAAAGTCATGATATCAATTGAACTCAGGGAAATAACGTGTTTTTAGCACCTGCATGTGGTGTAATTCATGACCGGCCAATATGAAAGCAATGGCACGAGGACTAAACGGGTAATCATTTGCGATTCCAGTATATTGCAGAGGTTGATCTTCAATGCTTTTAAAAAGCTCGAGGGTTGAGGGCCTTAGAGCCTTATATTCACTGAACAGACTTAAAATACTTCGGTGATTTGCAAAACTGTTTTCTACGTAAGCCTTGTGGTCAAAACCTGCCAGGGTCTGCTTTTCACCCCTGGCAATACATAAAGCACGGTTAGACATAATGCGCTCTGTATCCATTATATGTGCCAGCATCTCCTTTAGGTTCCATTTTCCTTTTTCATAGCGATATTCCCATCGATCTACGGGTAAATCCTCTAAAAAATGACTTGTATCAGCAAAATTTTTCTTCATTTGCCAGATCGGATCATCAGCCTCCACCAATTTGATGTAACCGGCATAGTATTCTCCGTATTCTTTTGCTTCTGGTTTAGAAAGTATCATGTCTAATCAATTGACTTTATTAAAAGTAAACATTTTGGAGGCATTTTCATCGTAGATCCTTAGAAAATGGATGCCCCTGGAAAGTCCCACTACTGAAAGTTGTCCTGACCATGTTCCTTTCCTCAACAAGCGACCTCCGACATCAAATAGTTGAAAATGGCTTCCGGGCCAGGGGGCATCCATGTGAATGGCTTCTTTTGCTGTGGGATTGGGGTAGAGGAGGAGCTGCTTTTCTTTTTCGGACTCCACAACTGAAGTGGACAATGCGATGCGTTCGCAAAACCAATCTTCACCTATAGAAATGGGATTGGTCTCGCGGTAATTGCCCCGGTATGAGCCGCAAAAAAGGCCTTGCTGAAATAAATAACTGTTGAAAATATCAGTACGTTCAGAAGAATAGAAATTGTGAAAGTTTCTGGCCTTGAAAGATTCATCCAGCTGAAGGAAAAAGCCGCAGGCATCTCCCGGGCAATCAGCCATTAATTCATCGTATTCGAAACGTCCGAGGTGGTTTCCTGTAATTATGATGCTACCATCACTTTCGGGATGCATATTGATGGCTTGCTCCTCTCTTTCTCCTCCTATATTGACCAGTTCTTTTTTTCTGTAGGAGAAAAGAAACAGGCTGTTATTGAGGCGGACATCTTCCAGGAGTTCGCCCCCGAGCATTACATTCCCAAAGTATTCGCCCAGAAGAAGAGTATCATTTTCTTGCAGCGCCAAGTGCGTGAGTCGAACATCAAACACGCCTGAGGCGATCTCTAAATGCTCAATTTCTTGTCGTCCTTGATTCCAATGTAGAAAAAGACCATCAAAGTAGGAAGTAGGAGGAGCAATGGTTTCCGGACCAATTTGTACCGGGCCCAGGAAACTTCCCACCATAAACAAGCCATCTTTTGTCCTGTGCATATCTGCAATTTGATATTCTCCTGAGCTATTAAATATGGGTTCGGTTGAAATAGCACCATTCTTTTCTATGAGCAAAAGAACCAGTTCTTCGGCTGGAGAGTCCCTGAAAAGGCTGTCGTTGATGAGAATGGAACCTTCACTTTTGACTAAAACCCATAAGCTGTCCCCGGCCTGTTCAGCACATTGCACTTGTCCTGAGCTTAATTCCAGGTGGAATAGGAATGGAAGTTCATTGAGGATATCCGCTATGATATAGGCATTACTGACATTGGTTTCTACCTGCTGACCCTTCCTGTTTTCGAGATTTCCAAAATATCGAACGAGCAGCAAGGGGGATTTGCCATCTGCATTTTTTACCGGAATGAATTGCTCGACACCAGGTCCGCTCCAGATGTCCGTATCACCAGAAGCCCTATCTACAAGAAACAAATCCCTCCCTCCTTTGGAGACATGACCATCGTATTCATCGGAGAAACCACCCAGCACCTTTTGCAAATCTTGGCTGGCGTAGTGGGCAAATTCCGAACCGGCCTGGGATTCCGTAATTATTTGGGCGGGGGCGGAACCCAGGCTCATGAGAAAGATGGAGAATAGGAGAAGTCGTTGAATCATAATTACAGAGATATAAAAATACCTCAAAAGCTGCAAGCAATGAAGGATGACTGCCTTTGATTTGGCTCTAAAATATTACATTTAATTTTTCAATCAACTCCAGCATCCTTGGATAACTTAGATTGGGGTATCGTCGCCGCTTATTTTTTGCTGACGATTTTTATTGGCCTTTTTGCCGGTAGAAAGGCAGGCAAGGGATTCAGGGCGTATTTTCTCTCGGGGAATGACATGCCCTGGTGGCTGCTGGGTGTCTCTATGGTCGCCACCACCTTTTCTGCGGACACCCCAAACCTGGTCACTGATATTGTGCGCACCAACGGAGTTGCAGGAAATTGGGTCTGGTGGTCTTTTCTGCTTACAGGTATGATGACCTGTTTTATATACGCGCGTCTTTGGCGTCGTTCAGGAATTGGTACGGATCTGGAATTTTACGAATTGAGATATAGCGGTAAAGCCTCACGTCTTTTGCGTGGTTTTCGGGCTATCTATCTTGGCGTATTTTTCAATATCATGATCATGGCGACGGTATTGTTGGCCGGGATGAAGATAGCCGGAGTCCTCCTGGATCTGAATAAATTCCAAACAGTTCTCCTGGTAGGTCTGGTAACATTGGCCTATTCAGCTGTCGGAGGACTTCGAGGAGTTTTACTTACGGATTTTTTTCAATTTTTTCTCAGTATGGGCGGCACCATTGCAGCTGCTGTGTACATTTTAGACATGCCCGAAATAGGTGGGCTGAATGCATTGGTTTCAGCCCCTGCCCTTCAATCAAGTATTTCCATTTTTCCCGATTTTAGCAAGCCCGAGGTGTATGTGCCTCTTTTTTTAGTCCCATTGGCTGTTCAATGGTGGAGCGTATGGTATCCCGGAGCAGAACCGGGAGGTGGAGGTTATGTGGCTCAGCGGATGTTGGCTGCCCGAAATGAGAAGGGTGCTGTCAAGGCCACCCTCTTGTTCAATTTTGCGCATTATGCGCTTCGGCCATGGCCCTGGATTCTGATTGCATTGGCTTCCCTGATCATTTTTCCTGATTTGGAGGCGCTGCGAACGGCATTTCCAAATATGGCCCCGGATATTGTAAAAGACGACCTGGCGTTCCCTGCTATGATTTCACTTTTACCCAAAGGACTGCTTGGTTTACTTGTCGCTGCTCTGCTGGCGGCGCTCATGTCCACAATCAGTACGCACTTAAACTGGGGCGCCTCCTATATGGTCCATGATTTTTACAAGCGTTTCTTGAGACCCCAGGCGGGAGATCAAGAGCAGGTCAGAGTCGGCCGCTGGTGCACTGTGGTACTCATGCTCTTGGCATCAGTATTTGCCCTTTTTCTTGAAAATGCACTTCAGGCTTTCCAGATTTTATTACAAATAGGCGCCGGTACCGGTCTACTTTTTCTACTTCGTTGGTTTTGGTGGCGCATCAATGCTTACAGCGAGTTGGCAGCTATGGTCATTTCTTTTTTCTTAGCCGTATACTTTGAAATGTATTACGACGGCCCATTGCTTCCTCATGAGCGTATGATGATTGGTGTGGCGCTGACCACTGTGTCATGGTTGCTGGTGACCATTATCACGCGTCCTACAGACAACCAAACGCTACATAGTTTTTACAAGCTCATCAGACCGTACAAGACGGGCTGGAAACCGGTGATTACACAAGAATTATTGAATGCGCAAAGGGAAAATGCGCCGTCCCTGTCCAAAGACCTTTTTCTGGTTTTTGTGGGAACTGTTATGATTTATGCAGCTCTTCTTGGCACGGGGTGGTTGATCTACGGCCAGATTTTTGGGGCTATTTTTTGCCTTTTTGTAGCTATTGTTTCAGCAATATTTATTAATTACAGTCTACGAAAAAAAATAATGCAGCCATGACTACGAAGATCACCAGTCTAGATCAATACAAAGACCTTTATCAGAAAAGTGTCAATAATCCCGAAGAATTTTGGGCAGAACAGGCCCGAACCTTTGAGTGGATGGAGGATTTCGACCAAGTCCTGGACTGGGATTTTTCTGGTCCTGATGTCAAATGGTTCTTAAATGGCAAACTCAATATTACGGTCAATTGCCTGGATCGACATATTGAGGAACGGGGAGATCAAACAGCCATTTTATGGGAGCCAAACGATCCGGATGGTGAGGTAAAAAAATACAGTTATAGGGAATTGCTGGATGCGGTCAACCAGTGTGCGAATGGTCTCAAAGAGAAAGGAATAAAAAAGGGTGATCGCGTTGTGTTTTACATGCCCATGGTGCCCGAATTGGCCATCGGTGTGCTGGCATGTGCGAGAATCGGCGCGGTACACTCTGTCGTTTTTGCCGGATTTAGTGCTCAGGCACTGGCAGACCGCGTAGATGACGCCCAGGCTAAAATGATCATTTGTTCCGATTACAACCACCGGGGTACTAAGAATATTCCTGTCAAAAAAGTGGTGGATGATGCCAGAAAGCTGGGGTGTGCCAGTGTAGAGTCTGTATTGGTCCACAAAAATACAGCTGAGGCGGTGGACTGGAATGATAGATTGGACGTCTGGTGGCATGAATTGATCGACCACCAAATGACGGTTTGTCCTCCTGAGAAAATGGATAGCGAAGACATGTTGTTTATCCTGTATACCTCTGGTTCTACCGGCAAACCCAAAGGCGTTGTGCATACCTGTGGCGGTTATATGGTATACACCTGCTATAGCTTTAAAAATGTTTTTCAATACAGCGATGGAGATGTGTACTGGTGTACGGCAGATATTGGCTGGATTACAGGCCATTCTTACATTGTCTATGGGCCTTTGTTGGCCGGAGCGACGACCATGATGTTTGAAGGCGTGCCGACCTATCCGGATCCGGGACGTTTTTGGGCGATTTGTGAGAAACATAAGGTCAATCAGTTTTACACTGCACCTACAGCTATACGCGCATTGATGGCCAAGGGAAATGAATGGCCTGCCAAATATGATTTATCCAGCCTCAAAGTGCTGGGATCGGTTGGAGAACCGATCAATGAGGAGGCCTGGCACTGGTACAAAGACCACATCGGTAAAGGAAATGCACCCATAGCGGATACCTGGTGGCAAACCGAAACTGGTGGCATTATGATTACCCCAATTCCCAATGTTACGGATACCAAACCCACTTTTGCCTCTTATCCTTTGCCGGGTATTCAGCCTGTTTTGATGCATAGTGATGGCCATGAGTTGCAGGAGAATGGGGTGGAAGGGCTGCTTTGCATTAAATTTCCCTGGCCGAGTATTCTCAGAACTACCTATGGCGACCATGAGCGCTGCAGAAAGGTTTATTTTTCAGCATTCAAGGATAAGTACTTCACAGGAGATGGCGCAAGAAGAGATGAAGATGGCAGAATTCGTGTCATCGGACGCGTGGACGATGTCATCAATGTATCCGGGCATCGCATGGGTACGGCAGAAGTCGAAAATGCCATTGATGAACACGAGAAAGTTATTGAATGTGCGGTGGTCGGTTATCCTCATGACATCAAGGGGCAGGGCATCTATGCCTTTGTTATTTCTGAATCTCACGACGATGAGGATACCTTCAGGAAGGAAATACTGGAAGTGGTGAAGAGAGAAATTGGTCCGATAGCAAAGCCGGATAAAATCCAGTTTGTCAGCGACCTGCCTAAAACGAGGTCTGGTAAGATCATGCGCAGGATTCTTAGAAAAATTGCCTCCGGGGACACAGATCGATTGGGTGATACTTCCACATTGCTCAACCCTGACGCCGTCGAAGCTGTAATGGAAGGTAGAGTGGATTAGGTTTGAAGTTTTAAGGTTTGTAAATTCTAAATGCCTGAATAGCATTGACCACTTTTGAGGATAATTGTCAAGATACTATGAGTGGATTAAACCTCTATTGAAATTCGTATATGAACACCAAGCCTGTTCGCCTCAGTTGCACGGGCTCAGTGGTAAGGACTTTACGTATCTTCCCATTTAATGCCTCACCATGTACTGCGTGTTTGTTATTTAAAAGATTGGTCAATCGCCAAAATTCTAAAGTACAATTCACAAATGACCTTTTCACCTTACTCCAAGTCTCAAAGTCTCAAAGTCTCCAAGTCTCCAAGTCTCTAGGTCTCCAGGTCTCCAGGTCTCCCACTCAAGCTCATCCTCCCCCCTCATAATACTCCAACAACAACTCCATGAGCTCCTTTACGGCTTTGTAAATGACGGTACCCGGACCAAATACAGCCAAGACGCCTTTGTCGAACAAATATTGATAATCGTTTTGGGGAATGACTCCGCCGGCTACAACAAAGATGTCGTCACGACCTTGTAATTTGAGTTGTTCTATCAGATCTGGCACCAGAGTCTTGTGACCACCGGCGAGGGACGAAACCCCCACGAGATGCACATCGTTTTGGATGGCCTGACGGGCGGCCTCTTCAGGGGTTTGGAAAAGAGGTCCCATATCCACATCAAAGCCCATGTCCGCAAAAGCCGTGGCTATGACTCTGGCACCTCTGTCGTGACCATCTTGCCCCAATTTGGCCACCAATATTCTGGGTCGGCGCCCTTCCAGTTTGGAAAAGCGATCCGTCAGTGCAATCACTTCATCAATTTGTTCCCGTTTGCCCAGGTTTCTGGCATAAACATTTGACACGGTGGCGCTCTCAGCTTTGTGGCGTCCATATACTTTTTCCATGGCGAAAGAAATTTCTCCGAGTGTAGCTCTGGCCTTTGCTGCCCGAACAGCTAATTCCAACAAATTCTTGCTGGAATCTTCAGCTGCTTCAGTAATGGCTTTCAGGCTGGCCTCTACCTCCTCTGAAGAGCGGTTTTGCTTGACTTTTTCCAGGCTCTCGATTTGTCCCTTGCGCACCTTCTCGTTGTCTACCTCCAGGATGTCAAACTTGTCTTCATCTACATCTACCCTGAAAATATTGACGCCTACGATTTTTTCAGCTCCACTGTCAATTTTTGCCTGGCGTGTGGCCGCACTTTCTTCAATCATGCGCTTGGGAATACCCATCTCTATAGCAGAGGCCATTCCTCCATGTCCGTCAATTTCCGCAATGCGTTGTCTGGCCTTTTTCAGCAATTGGTCAGTCAGATATTCCACATAGTAAGATCCCTTGACCGGGTCAATTGTGCGACAGATGTCCGTGTGTTTTTGAATGTAAATCTGGGTATCGCGTGCGATTTTGGCTGAGAAATCGGTGGGCAGGGCGATTGCCTCATCAAAGGAATTGGTATGGAGGGATTGGGTGCCTCCCAGCACCGCCGCCATGGCTTCACAAGTAGTTCTGGCTACATTGTTGAAGGGATCCTGTTCCGTTAAACTCCAACCTGAGGTCTGGCTGTGTGTCCTCAGGCGCAAAGATTTGTCCGACTTGGGGTTAAATTGCTGCATTTGCTCGGCCCACAACACCCGGCCGGCCCTCAATTTGGCGATTTCCATGAAGTGGTTCATGCCAATGCCCCAAAAGAAGGAAATTCGCGGGGCAAATTGATCTACATCCAGTCCAGCCGCTATGCCAGTCCGCACATATTCAATGCCGTCTGCAATGGTGAAGGCCAACTCTAGTTCTGCACTGGCACCCGCTTCATGCATGTGGTATCCACTCACGGAAATGGAATTGAACCCGGGCATATACTCTGCCGTATAGGCAAAAATATCTCCGATAATGCGCATGGAGGGTTTAGGTGGATAGATAAAAGTATTTCGCACCATGTATTCCTTGAGAATATCATTTTGAATGGTGCCTTTAATATCTTTTCGGTCTACACCCTGTTCTTCAGCAGTTGCAATCAGGAATGCCATGACCGGTATGACTGCTCCATTCATGGTCATGGAAACCGTCATTTTATCCAGTGGTATCTGGTCAAACAGGATTTTCATGTCCTCGATCGTATCAATCGCCACGCCTGCTTTACCCACATCTCCTTTTACCCGGGGGTGATCACTGTCATAACCCCTGTGGGTCGGCAGGTCAAAGGCCACACTCAATCCTTTTTGACCTGCTTCCAAATTTCTTCTGTAAAAGGCATTGCTTTCCTCTGCCGTGGAGAAACCCGCATATTGGCGAATGGTCCATGGACGACCTACATACATCGAGGCGTAAGGTCCGCGCAAGAAAGGAGGAAAGCCCGATACAGAAGATTCATGGGCATATTTCTCACCTGCTTCAAATGAACGGGGCACCTCAATACCCTCGTAAGTGGTCCATGAGCTGGTTTTTTTCTCTTTTTCCTGATCGAAATGACTACGGTATCTGTGCGTCTTAATTTGTTCGCTCATAATGATTTGCTCTGCTTTTTTATGCTTGGGCTTTGCTGTGAAGATAGCAAAAGCAGCAGAGAGGAAAGGCAAGATCTAAGCCTTTTGATCTGCTGATCGTTGTAAATTCAGTAAATTTGAATTTCTATTGTTTAAACACCGATTGGAATGGAGGAAGTGAAGTATGAAAGGCAGTTGGTATGGTGGCTCAGGATTTTATTTCCCCTGTTTTTTCTCCTTTTCTGCATTCTGGCCCTGGTGCCCATCTATTTGGAATATCCCCAGTTTGAATTCTGGCAAAGCAATTTGTTCTTCATGCTGATACTGGGCATTTCACTCTACTGGTTGTTTTTTCATAGGTTCAGTTTACTGGTGCGATACAAATGGTTTAAAGTAGTAGTTGTGCTCGCCATGCCTTACTTATTGGTGCAGGTCTACAATACCATTGCCACCTTCAATATGTATGTTGATCAAAATTATTTTTTAGATCAGCTGTTTCAATTGCCCTATCAGCGCCAGAATTGGCTGGCCCAGTACATCAGAAGGGAGTACCTCTTCACGGGTGTCACGGCTTTTCTCACAGCGGTCATTCTGGTATTTCATTTCATTCGTTTACTTTGGTTTCAAATCAATAAAAGATAAATACGCATGTCTACTCCTAAAGAATTCCGAGACTACAGGGCCAAAATGAATGAGCGCATCCTGTCCAATGACAATAAGATGCTCAAGCGGTTTTTTTCATTGGATAACCAGTGTTACAAGGAAGGTGCTCTAAATGAGAAAACCAAGGAGATGCTAGGGTTGGTTGCCTCCCTGGTCCTTCGTTGTGACGATTGCATCCGTTACCATGTCGAGCAATCCTATAAAAAAGGCTTGAACGAAGCAGAATTTTTCGAGATATTGGCCATTGGCAATTTAGTTGGTGGCTCGATTTGCATCCCCCACAGCAGAAGGGCGGTAGAATTTTGGGACGCCATTAAAGAGGAAGAAAAATACACAAAATGATTCCCCAACAGACGAGTTATTTACAAGAGTTAAATGATGTACAACGAGATGCGGTCACCACCATCAATGGCCCCGTTATGGTCATTGCAGGTCCGGGATCAGGTAAAACAAGGGTGCTGACCTACCGCGTGGCCCATCTCATCCATTCCGGTATCCGGCCTCACCAAATTCTCACACTGACCTTTACAAATAAGGCTGCCCGTGAAATGAAGGACCGAATTGAACGTGTGGTTGGCAAGGAAGCGCAATATGTTTGGGCAGGTACTTTCCACTCGATTTTTGCGCGAATTCTGCGCTATGAATCTGAGGCCATTGACTTCCCTGGAAATTTCACCATCTATGATACAGATGACAGTAAGAACCTGGTTAAGCAGATCCTGTCTGACCTGAAACTAGACACCAAAGTTTATAACCCGAATGCGGTGCGGAACAGGATTTCCTCTGCAAAGTGCAACCTGATTTCCCCGGAACAGTACCTGGGCAATATGGAGTTATTGCAACAGGACAAGAAAAACAGAAGGCCTTACATGGCTGACATTTACAAGCAATATGCCCGTCGATGCAAGCAGGCTGGAGCTATGGACTTTGACGATCTGCTGTACCAGACGTACATTTTATTTGAGAAGAATGAAGCCGTTTTACAGAAATACCGGGATCGTTTCACACAGGTTTTGGTCGATGAGTTCCAGGATACCAATCACCTTCAGTATGCTATTATTCGGAAGCTGACTGATTACAAGGGCAGTCCTCGTAACATATGTATTGTAGGGGATGACGCCCAAAGTATCTACGCGTTTAGAGGAGCAACCATTCAGAATATCCTGGATTTTCAGTCAGATTTTCCGGAGGTGCAGGTGTTTAAGCTGGAGCAGAATTACCGATCGACACCGCATATTGTCAAGGCAGCCAATTCAGTTATTTCTCACAATAAAAAACAACTCAAGAAGACCATCTGGACAGAGAATGACCCGGGTCAGAAAATAAAGGTCGTGCGTACACTGACAGACAGCGAGGAGGGAAAGCGCGTGGCGGATATGATTCTGGAACAAAAGAATCGCAACCATCTGAGCAACCGTGAGATTGCTATTCTTTATCGCACGAATGCCCAGTCCAGGGTTTTTGAGGAATATTTACGGAGATATAATATTCCCTACCGCATTTTTGGAGGCTTGAGCTTTTATCAGCGGAAAGAGATCAAAGATGTTCTCGGTTACCTGCGCCTGATTGTGAATCCCAGAGACCTCGAGGCCTTCAGGCGTGTAGTCAATTACCCGAAAAGGGGAATTGGAAAGGCTACGGTGGATAAAATCATGATGTTTTCTCAACAGGAGGATCAGTCTATTCTGAAGGCCGCTGTGAACTGCCCGTTACCCGGTAGGGCGCGAGGGGCTGTAGATCGCTTCCTGGAAATGATGAAACATTTCATCGAATTCAGTAGAAGTCACGATGCCTACGAAACGACAACTGAGGTGGTGAAGAAAACCAAGATCCTGAAGGTGCTAAATGAAGACAAGAGTCCGGAAAACATCAGCAGGGTAGAGAATATCAATGCCTTGTTGGACGCCGTTCAGGCATTCGTAGAAAATGACGAGGTGACGGGAGAGGAGGCATCTGACGATCGGTCCCTGGCCGCCTATTTACAGAATATTGCCCTGTTGACAGATGCGGATGATGCAGATGAGAATGCAGACTATGTCACCCTGATGTCGTCCCATGCGGCCAAAGGATTGGAATTTCCAAGTGTTTTTCTCGTCGGTGCGGAGGAAAATCTGTTTCCATCATTTATGTCTATGGAATCTCAGGACGGCATTGATGAGGAACGCCGCTTGTTTTATGTAGCCATCACGAGGGCAGAGCGTATTCTTACGATTACGCATGCAGAGAACCGATTGCAATATGGAAAGACGCGTTACAATCAACCGAGCAGGTTTTTGGAGGAACTGGACCCGGAATGCCTCGACCGGCCCGAGGGTAGGAAATCCGGATCAAGCGGAATGTCAGCACCCGGAAGTAACCCCAGGGCCTCAGTCAAGGGCATCATTCGTCGTAGAGGTCCCATGGCCAACCAGACCATTGATCCGGCCAGTTTCAAACCAAGTCCGACAGAAAAGATAGCGGCAGGGCAAAAAGTCAGACACTTGAAATTTGGCGAGGGCAAGGTACTGAGCATCGATGGCCAAAATGACAAACGGGTCGCCACCGTCTACTTCCAGGGCATCGACAACCCGGAGCGCAGAATCATGCTCAAGTTTGCGAAGCTGGAGATTGTGGGGTGATGAATACCATTCCCAAATGGAAATTCTTCTTTTCTAAGTTGTTTTGAGCTAAGTGTTTCTAAACAATCTTATGATACCGTCATACCAGATCCGAATTTAAAATATGACTAAATGCATGATTTTATTACTGATGAAATTGTCTACATTCTTTTATGTTTGTAATTTACCAAGCATAATTTTGTTTTATTAGTTAAGTGACATTTATTATGGATATCAAACACCCCTCACTTCTGGTATTTTTATTTGTTTTTCTGGTTATAAATAGTATTTCTGCTCAAAAACAATTGGGAGAAGACCTTATCGGCATTGGACATGCGCATTGGGGGTCCAGATTAGCTATGTCTTCTGATGGTTATACCGTTGCCACCAGTGGTTGGAGAGCAAGAACTGGTGAGGGCAACAATGGGGAGGTGGCTGTCTTTCAGTGGGTAGATAGTGCCTGGCAGCAAAAAGGGCAAATCATTGTCGGAGAGGAGTTTGATCGATTAGGTGCAGAGCTTTTTCTGTCAACGACCGGAGATACTTTGATCTGTTCTCGAGGGTGGATTGGACGTGCAAGGCCTCAGGTTTACACGTATTACGATTCAGCAGATGAGTGGAGAAGAATAGATACGATAAACGGTCAAGATAATAACAGGGTAATATATGATTATGCAGAAAATGCCGGAGTGATCGTAGGATCTGGGCAGAATGGTGCTACTTCATCCATATATTGTTATTTCATGGGGCCCGAGGGTCGACAACCTTGGGGCAATGAGATTCCTGTCATTGGTGAGCGAAACGATATTTCATATAAAATTGATGCAAAGACAGACAAAAAAGCCAAGACTTTAGTATCCGTCTACACGGAGGACGATCGCAGACCAAGTGGAAACGATGAGTTTTTTGAAATCTATAAGCTTGTGGACACTACCTGGGAACTTGATACCATTTTCCTTATAAAACAAAGACCTCGCTTATTTTTGGATACCTGGTACGATATATCGGGGGATGGAAATACCTTAGTATTTTCAGGTATTGATTTTGAATCTGGCAAATTGATTCTCGTTTTTTATCAGAAATCAGATGGAAAATGGCAGAAAATGCAGGATTCTATTTCGATCGATACCAGAGAATTTAGTTCTTACACCGGAGAAGTGAAGCTGAATAAAGAGGGCAATAGAGTATTTGTGTCCTCTACCTTTGAGGAGCTCAATCTTGAACCTGTAGGAGTGGGACTGCTGTTTGAGCTAGAATCAGGTATTTGGCAAAAGGTAGGCGCCCCGGTGTTTGGAAATGAGGCGTATTGGAAGGTTGGGGAGGCCTGTGCGATGAATGATGCAGGTACCATGGTGGCCATGGGAGGAAGCCAGCCGGGATCTCACCCAGGATCAGGCAGATTTGCTGTGTATGATTTCTCCTGCGAGGGAAAGCATGTGATTGATGAACGAGATGTTTGCGAATATGAGAATGTAGATTGGATTGATGGAAATGAGTATGGGGCATCATGGCTTGAATTGACCCGTATCGTTTATTTCACCGAAACGGAAGAAGGGTGTGATAGTATAATAGAACTGAAATTAAACCGAAGAGAGGTAGAGCGATTAGACATCACCATTGATTCTTGTGATGCCATCTGGTTTGATAGTACTTTTCTTGAAGACGCGGGACCTTATCGCTTCATTTACACATCACAATATGGATGTGATTCTGTAGTTTCAGTTGATTTCAATAGATGGTATGTCAATA
>DATFJT010000020.1:0-16970 GCA_035269065.1 Saprospiraceae bacterium
ATATAACATTCTGCCCTGATATTGATACCCATTATTGCCTTTTCTAACTGGATCCGCATTGAATGTTCTTTCGCAACATTGATGAGCTCAACTCCTAAAAATAAGAGGAATTCATAAAGTTCAGCGGATACAGACTTCAATTTTTCATTTTTCTGATAAAAAAATAGCAATGCTAAAGCTATTGGTAACCATATGATTGCCTTTAAGGCTTGATGCTAGAAGTCTAAACCCCTCTCTAGTAAAAGTCAAGAGGTCCTCTCGATTGTGCCAGGTCTTACATTTATCAAAAAAACAAATCCAAATATCGAGTAAGGTGCCCCGACTTGGCTTACTTCCTTCTACAGTTACCGGAGAAAAGCTGAACAGTTACAATGAAGTCAAGGCATTTAGTAGTTCCCATGAACGATTCTACGCCCTAAGAATTCTTGACTCTGCTTCCCTAGATCTCCTATTTTTTCCGTAAAATAGATCGCCTTTAAATCATTTATCCAAAGGCTGTGAAAATCCATTGAACGATGAAAAAATATTTGATCTTTTTATTTCCACTTTTCCCATTCTTATTAGGTGCTCAATCTGTTGATTCCACCGCCATCAGGCAGGTGGACAGCCTGATCCAGATTTCTCGGGATCTGACCTACAAGGGCTACTTTGACATGGCCCTCGAGATCAACGCTGTCGCAGAGAAAATTGCTTTGGAAAAATTGGGGAAAGCGTCTGCAGAAAATGGGAGTGCATGTTTCAATCACGGAAGAATTTTAGACTTTAAAAGTGATTCCGCAGTGGTGCAAAAACATCATATCTTAACTGAAGCCGAAAGATGGTACCGAAAATCCTTAGCCATCCGGGAAGAAGTATTGGGCAATGATCATCCTGATTATGCCTGGAGCCTGAGCAATCTGGCAGTTCTTTACCATGGCATGCGTCAATATGAAAAAAGCGAACCACTCTACCTGGAAGCCAAGACGATCCGGGAAAAAGTTCTTGGTAAGAAACACCCAGAATATGCCATGAGCCTAAACCACCTTGGGGTTCTGTACCAAGACATGTACCAATATGAAAAAGCGGAACCCCTTTTACTGGAAGCCAAAGTCCTCCGGGAAAAAGTATTTGGAAAGGAACATTCAGAATATGCCATGATTCTAAACAATCTTGCAATAATGTACCGGAGATTAGGAAAATACGAAAAAGCAGAACCTCTTTTCCTCGAAGCCAGTGCCATCCGGAAAAAAGCCCTGGGAAAGGAACATCCTGATTATGCTGCAAGCGTGAATGGCCTGGCGAATCTGTACGAAAAGATGGGCCAGTTAAAAAAAGCAGAAATTCTATACTTAGAAGCTAAAGACATCTATGAATCAGTATGGGGCAGTGAACATCCTGCTTATGCCACAATTCTGTTAAACCTGGCGCTTTTATATGAGGGCATGGGACAATATCAAAATGCAGAACCCCTTTTCCTGGAAGCCAAAATCATCTTCAGCGAATCCTTAGGAAAAGAACATCCGGCTTATGCCACAAGTCTGAACAACCTGGCACTTATGTATAAGAGCATGGGGCAATACGAAAATGCTGAACCTCTTTTCCTGGAAGCAAAAGGCATCTGGGGTAAAATAGTGGGTGAGAAACATCCCGACTATGCCGGATGCCTGCAAAATCTGGCAGCTCTGTACAAACGAATGGGGCAATACGAGAAGGCGGAATCCCTTTTCATAGCGTCTAAAAACATCTGGGAAAAGGTATGGGGTAGAAAACATCCCGCTTTTGCCGGAGGTCTGCTAAACCTGGCACTTTTATACCATAAGACCGGACAATATCAAAAAGCTGAACCCCTTTTCTTGGAACTATCCCTTATTAATAGAGAGCTGATCGAAAATGCCTTACTTCATTTGTCTGAAAAGGAATTGAATACCTACTTGAATACATTTTTACATGGCCAGTACGGGATGTTATCTTTCACCCAAAAGAGTGATAAATTGATTCCTACCTGCTATGATAATAGTCTTTTCTACAAAGGCTTTTTACTGCAAGCCGCTGGTCGCATCAAACAACTGGCCGGTAATGATGACGCGGCTACCGAAAAACTCAACCAACTCAAAGGCTATCAAAGGCGCCTGGCCGAACAATATGCCCAACCTATAGCCAGACGAGACAGCGTTATCATCGCTGACCTGGAAACCAAGGCCAATGACCTTGAAAAAGACCTCGCCCGCATGGTGTCTGGCTGGCAAGAAGAAAGACAACAAGTCCGATGGCAGCAAGTACAAAGTGCCCTGCAAGCGAAGGAAGCCGCGGTGGAATTTGTGCACTACTCCTATTATGATAAGAAACCTACAGACAGTACGATGTATGGTGCCCTTATCTTGCTTCCCGGCAAAGTACAGCCAAGGTTCATCCCCCTTTTTGAAGAGCAACAACTCGAAAGTTTATTCGGGGCTGAAGTCGAAAGCAAAATTGATAATTTCAATGCACTGTATACGGTGGCAGAACGGGGAATAACGCCTAAAAAAGCATCAGAAAAATCAATCTATGAGCTTATATCAGCTTTTGAGCTCATCTGGCAGCCCTTGGAACAAGAACTGGAAGATGTCAACCACATCTATTATTCCCCCACCGGCTTGTTGCACCGCCTGAATCTCAATGCCATCCCTGTTGGAGAAGACAAAACTTTGGGCGACCGTTACCAACTAACCCGACTGAACAGTACCCGGCAATTGGTTTTTCCCACCAATGTGGAAGCCGGCAGTCAGGATGCGGTGCTGTATGGCGGCGTCCAATACGAAATGGACACCACAGCGATTGCCACGGCCAATGAAGCTATAAATACCGACCTGATAGCCTCCAGGGGCGGGCTTTCTTTCAGCTCTGTCGATTCTACCCAACGCGGTGGCAGCTGGAATTATCTCCAATGGACGGACAAGGAAGTCGATAAAATTGAAACGACCTTGAAGGCCGCAGGCTATCAAACCAATGTGCTTAAAGGGTACAACGCTACTGAAGAATCCTTCAAGGCGATCGGTCAGGATGGAACTTCACCCCGTATCATTCACATGGCCACCCACGGCTTCTTTTTCCCCGACCCGGTTTCAGACATCTCAGAAGGAGACAACGAACCCGTTTTCAAAATGTCGGATCATCCCATGATTCGCTCAGGTCTTATCCTGGCCGGAGGCAATCATGCATGGAAAACCGGACAACCACTCCAGCCGGACATGGAAGACGGTATCCTGACGGCCTACGAAATCAGTCAGATGAACTTGTCCAATACTGAATTGGTCGTCCTCTCTGCTTGTGAAACCGGATTGGGGGATATCAAAGGCAATGAAGGCGTCTATGGCCTGCAACGTGCCTTCAAAATAGCCGGAGCCAAATATCTCATCATGTCGCTGTGGCAGATCCCCGATAAAGAAACAGCCTTTTTCATGGATATTTTCTACAAAAAGCTGAACGAGGAAGGAATGACTATCCCCAAGGCATTTGCAGCCACACAGGCCACTTTAAGGGAAAATCCACTCATTACCCCTTACCAATGGGCCGGCTTTGTCTTGATGGAGTGAGAAAAGATGTTCCTTGAATAGTCTTGGACATGAAGTATGCTAAATTAGGATCTGATTTTACTAAAACCTTTTGTCATTACAATCCTTCTTTAGATTTGAATCATTGATTGAAGTTAAATCGCACGATATGTTGCTTTCTACCCTACTTGGCCTTCCCTTATTCTTGCTGACGGCCATGCCATTGAATGAAAATATGAACGAAAAGAACATGCAAAATCCTGTGCCAGAAAGAACACAGTCTACAGAAGCCCTTGAATATGATCTTAAGAAGATGTTGCAGCGGTACAGCGCCTACAACCACTGGGCGGATCAGCAACTGGCCGACTGGCTGAGTTCAGCCTCTGAAGAAGACCTCAACCGGGAAATTGAATCCAGTTTTTCAAGTCTGAAGACCACTGTCCTGCACATATGGAATGCTGAATACCTATGGTTACAGATTGTCAAAGATGAATCCACAGATAATTCTCCTGCAAGGAATTTCGATGGCGATAAAAAGGATTTATTGAATGGGTGGCTGCAAGCCTCTAAAAAGTTCAGCGAACATGTACAAACGATGTCCCTTGAAGATCTGAGGACAAAACGACCCAGGTCCAATGGTAAAGGACATACACTACTTGCAGATATGATTCATCACTGCATGAACCACAGTACTTATCACCGGGGACAATTGATTACGATGGGACGCCAGGCGGGATTGAGCGATCCTCCGAGGACGGATTTTATTTACTACATCAGCCTGGATAGCGAGTAGATTGTATCTAAGGTAGCCCTAAGATCTAAAGCATGAATGTGACCCAGGCCGATACGGGTCATTGCGCAAGAAAGATTAATCCATTCAACTATAGCGTGGAAGAAAATGTCAAAAAATTCCAGTCAGATAACATATATAAGTTCCATGTGGCCCCGTAATAATAAGGTCATGCCCAGTCCGAGTATCAGGGAAATACCGATGGCGAGGAATTCGAATTCAGTCATTGTATTGAATGAAGCATAAGATACAACTGGTAGTGATGAAGTTTTATTAACGGTCTCGACTACACGTAGTGCCCCGAAGGACCTTGCGTATAGGTGCTGTTGTACCTAATTCTAAATTTTTTATTCAATGAGTTTATCCAAAATACCACTAAGTTGAATTTTTTCATTTAGCGTAAGCGGCTCCGAAAAATGACTGAAAATAGTATTGATTTTCGGTTTAATCTTCATCAATTCTGTTTTTCCCTTCTTCGTCAACTTAATTCTCTTAGCTCTTTTATCTTCCTTGTCCGGAAATTCTTCGACAAACTTATTCTTTATCAGTCGCTTAATTATTTCTATTCCTGTTGGGGCTTCAAGATTATGCAACTCCACTATTTCCATTTTTCTAAAGCTTTCCTGGTAGTCTAAGTGTAGTAGAAAGCTATATTCATCGATAGAGGAAACATTCGATTCTGACAAAACGATTTTAGTCTGTTTTTTCAATGCCTTGTTCAAGTACATCAATTTAAAGGCAATCAACAATTCATCGTGTGTTGAGTGAGTTCCTTTATTTCTGCTTGTAAACAATTCATTGTTGAGCCAAATTGTAAAGTCCTCAATTTTATCAGAAGAGTGTTTCTTTTGATACTCCTCCGTATACTCTATTAATTTCTTGATTAGTGCGAAATCCATTATATCAACTTACCTCTAAAATGAACAAATATACATTATTTATTGTGTATTTGAATTAATATCGTACTTTTGGGTCAGAAACACAATTAATAACTTAAATTACAATAAATATGAATAATCCAACGTACACATTTGTATCTGTTTCAACTGCCAAACCTGGTAAACTCGAGGATTTGGTTAGAATTGCCAAAAATCCAACGATGAAAATGGACAAAAAATCTGATGGTCTTATCGCTTATCAAGTCAGCGTAGATAAAGAGAGAAACTCCGTAGTTGTATGGGCAACTTATGATAAAAAAGATACGCTTTACAACTTTCTTGAAACCGAACAAGGCCAGGACGACCACGGTGAAAATGAGGACATGGAAAGTATTATTGAATCATTCGTCATGTATGACCTTGAACCTGTTAGTGGAAGGCTTCTGCCCAAAAAGTAAATTCTAATTCAACAGAGTTCTTTCGTCTTGTTAGAACTCTGTTTTTTTTCTTAATGAGGCACAACTAGTGTATATCCGCAGTATTGCTGATATACCTTATGTCCTTATTTACAAAAAACCAACAAATCCGAGGTCTGCAGCATTCAATAAGCGATACAAAAGTCTTACGCATTTATAAAATGGTAAGATGCTTTGAATCGTTAGCTTTCAATCCACGAACTATTGCACATTGCGTGCCGCAATCAAGCCAGCCTTTGAGTTGGTCGAATTCCATTTTGGCCTGCAATTTGCCGTCCTTGCTAAAACCCTCGTCATGGGCCTTTTTAATACAGGACTTTAAAAAAATGAAATTTCTAATCAGGATTCAGGCTTTTCCAATTGGTTCTTCACCCAGGTAATGGCTTCCTTATAACTACTGCATACCGAGTAAGGCACCGGTTGCTTTTGGAATGTAAAAATAGCGCTGAGTACATTTCTAATGATGGGATTTGGAATGATATAAGCCGTGCCTCTGCAATAACTTTTCATGAGCTGCTCGTTGTCCTTTAGCCATTGAGCCTGCATTTTTTGGTAACGCATTCCCGGCAAGACGGCATTGGTAGCATCAAAAACAATGGCAAGCGGCTGTTCGTTATCATAATTTTTCTTTAGCTCATCCAGGTACATGGGAAAGTTGTCCGCGTTGGCAGCTTCCCCCGTAAACACAACTTTTACGATGGGAAACTCACTGGAATCTATCTGCGCATATTTATTCATCCTGCTGTCGTATTAAGTCAGAATTTAAAAAGAATAAGTTCGATATTTTTATGCCAGGTTTTTCTTCAAAAACATAAAGTACGGTTGCTTAAAAATGTTTCAAGATTATTACTTGTTGATCTAAGCTCTTTTAATGAATTATCCTTTTGCGTTTCGGCTATTCACTCCAAAAACGCATAACACAACTTGATGGTACCATAATCAAACTGCCCTTTGAGTTGGTCAAACACAAGTTTGGAACGGAGCTTGCCGTCCTTGCTGAACTCATCCTCCCCTGCTTTTTCCAGGCAAATTTTGTAGGCTGCCGCTACTTTATCAAAAATGCCATCTTCAGGCTTGAGGTAGGTGATGTCCACCTCGGGGTGGTCCTTGCTGATCCTCAATATGTGTCCCTGCAGGGTACTCATGGCCAGGCCTCTTTCTTTGGCTATTTCCTCGAGTGACAGCCGCTTCTCTATCAGCTGGGCAGTGAGCTGGTAGGTGTTGAGCTTTTTCTTTTTGGCGATGCGCTTGTGTTTCTGCTTTTTGATTTCCTTCTGATCCGTGGTGCCCCCTCTTTTGAGGATGTGTGTCTCAAATTGTTTTTCCAGGGCCTTCTCAGCCAATTGCCCGGCCTCTTCACTCAATTCCCGGAAGCGCTTGTCGGCTTTCAATGCGAGTGCATCCAGCAAGAGCGACTTGTCATTCATGCCCAGGAGCCGTAAACCCTCCAGGTTGCGCAGACGAGACAAGGCCACGTAGCCCTGCCCGGCTTCGAAGGTCTTACTGAGGTCTATTTCCGCGGCCTCCAGGGTCATGCCCTGGCTCTTGTGAATGGTCATGGCCCAGGCCAGGCGCAGGGGAATTTGCTTGAGAGACACCAGGCGACCACCTTTCTCATTGTCGATCGACCACAGCTCCGGTTCTACTTCTATCGTACGACCATTCATCAATTGTACAATGGGTAGTATTTTTCCGTCCTCGTCTTCATGGAAACCCTTTATCCGTCCGATGGTGCCGTTCATGACACCTATTTCGTGGTTGTTTTTGAGAAACATGACCTTGGCGCCCTTCTTGAGCTTTAATGTGCCCGGCACCAGCAGGGATTTGACGAAGCCCTCCAGCATTTTTTTATTGCCGCTTGTTTTGGCCTCAAATTGATGTTCTTCCCCATCGAGTTTTTTCAGCTCCTGGGCATTGATCCGGTCGACATCAGCATTGTGCGTATACAACTTGGTGGGTTCGATACTGAATTTCTTGTCCGCTGTTTTCATGAGTCGTTCGTAGCTCTCGTAGGGCACTTCCTGTCTCCTGATTTGATTGAGAATGGAGGTCAGTTCATTCTCATCCTGTCGAAATTGCTTGTCCAGGTAGCATACCACGGGTTGCGTCTCAGCCCAGGCCTCACTCATAAAGGCCATCTTGTCCCGGGAATACTGTGGGCTATTGGTCACGGGGGGCAATTGAAAGAAATCACCGGCAAAAATGACCTGCATGCCCCCAAAAGGTGCTGTGGACTGCCTTAAATACTTCAACACTTCATTGACCAGGTCCAATTGCTTTCGATGAAGCATAGAGATCTCATCGATGATGAGTACATGCGTGTTCTGTGTGTTTTTGGTGAGGTATTTCTTGTCCTTCAGCTTCAACAAACCCATTCTACTAATGAAGTCTTTCACCCCTATCCCACTCCAGGAGTGAATGGTGGTCCCGTTCATATGTGTAGCCGCAATACCGGTAGAAGCCGTTTTGGCGACGGGTACCTTATGCATGCGCAGCCAATCGATGTATTTGTTGAGGGTATAAGTCTTTCCGGTGCCGGCACTTCCTGTGAGAAAAACATTCCGGCCGGATTTCATGATTTGCAGGGCTTTGGATTGATCCATCTTGACTTACTTTAAATTCAAAATATGAGGAAACGGGCAACGAATTCCTCGGACAGATGAATGTACAAATTTGAGGAGGAACAATATTCACCTCTACCTGAAAATGGATGAAATAAGCATTGTTTGAAAAGGACAATGCGAATGAATCTGATTACAATTGATTGCAAAGATCCTCCCATTGCGCTTCCAGTTTTGCCACCTCCTCCTTCAGGGCCGCGTGTTGTTTGGACAGCTCCTGTCCTTTCTCCCCTTTGAATACGTCCGGATCCACCATTTGCGATTCTATTTCCTTCAGCTGCTTTTCTTTCTCCTCGATGTCGCGCTCGATATACTGCAATTTGCGTTTCAATTGCTTTTGCTCCTCGTGACTCAAGGTACTGACACCATTGCTATGCGCACTGGTCGAAATTGCAGACTCCCTGAGATCCACGTCCTGTTTTTCTACCTGGCGCATGTCCTCCATGCCCACGCTATCGAGGTATTCCTCCAAACTGCCAATATGCTCCCTGACCTCGCTGTTTCTGAATGAGAACACTTTATCGATCCAGCCCTTCATAAAATCCCGGTCGTGACTAACCAGGATGACCGTGCCCTCAAAATCGGAAATCGCATTTTTCAAAATGGTTTTCGAAGACAGATCAAGGTGATTGGTCGGCTCATCCAGGATCAATACGTTGAGGTCGTGGCTGAACATACAGGCCATTGCCAGGCGTGCGCGTTCCCCACCGGACAGGACCATAACCTTCTTTTCTACATCTTCCCCGCTGAACAGGAAGCTACCCAGTATTTTTCTCGTTTGGGTTCTGCGCTCTTCCGGAATTGCATCTTCGAGGGTTTGCAGAACCGTTTTATTGGCATCCAATTGATCTTCCTGGTTTTGGGCGTAGTAACCCAGATCCACATTGACTCCCTTGATAATTTTTCCTCCATCTACTTCCTGGGCGCCTACCATTAGCTTTACCAGGGTGGACTTACCCTGTCCGTTTTGTCCAACGAATGCAACTTTCTCCCCGCGCTCAATCAAAAGATCCACATCATCCAGGACCTGTAATTCTCCATAGGATTTCGAGACATCCATAATTTTGAAAACTTCTCTACCACTTCGCTTGCTGAAATGTGTCCGCAGGACGAAATCCCTGGCACTGAAATCGTCATAAGCTACCCGTTCCATTTTATCGAGTTGCTTTTGCATGGATTGTGCCATTTTAGTCTTTGTCGCCTTGGCCATAAAGCGATTGATGGTCCGTTGTTTGTCTGCTATGACCCGTTGTTGATTTTCATATGCAGAACGCAATTTTTCATGACGTTCCTCCTTCTCCACCAGGTATTTCTGATAGCCACAATTGTAATTCTGCAGAACGCCCTGTTCTATTTCAAGAATTCTTGAAGCGGCATTTGTCAGAAAGGTACTGTCGTGAGAAATGACCAGCACTGACCCGGGATAGTCCTGTATAAATTTCTCCAACCATATAATAGAATATATATCGAGGTGGTTATTGGGCTCATCCAATAAAATAAAATCGGGTTTACGTACCAAAATTTTAGCCAATTCTACGCGCATGCGCCAGCCACCGCTCAAAGTCTCCAGTTTCTTGTCAAAGCTCTCTTCCGTAAATCCCAGTCCTTTGAGAATGCGTTCCACCTCTGCTTCCATCTGGTCCGGATTGAGCATGGCGATTTTCTCAGATAGGGCAGAAAATCGATCGATTAATTGCATGTAGGCCTCAGACTCATAGTCAGTCCGGGTAGCCATTTCTTTTTCCATTTGGGCATACTCCTCGTTCATGGCATTCAGATCATCGAGGACCTCCAGGCAAGCTTCTTTTGCCGATATGCCTTTCGGTAGCTCTATATCCTGTCTCAAAACACCAATAGAGGCATCGTTTTCTATTTCCACATTGCCTTCTGTCGGCAACAAGTCGCCACAGATAATTTTAAAAAGGCTGGACTTTCCGGTTCCATTCCGACCAATCAAGCCGATTTTATCGCGGTTCCGAATGGTCAGGTTGATATTTTTGAGTACCTGCCGCTCGCCGTAAATGAGATAAATACTATTCAGATGAATCATGGTCTGCATTTTTTATTGCCTCAAAAAGTTGAACGCATTGCACTGCCTCTTTGACGTCGTGGACGCGCAAAATATGAGCCCCCCCTGACAGAGCCACCATATGTAGGGCTGTCGTTCCGTTCAGGGCATCGGCGGGAGAAGTCCCCAGCACTTTATTGATCATGGACTTTCTGCTTATACCCGCTAATACAGGACATTCCAGGAAGGCAAACTCCTTGAGTCCTTTCAGTAATTGATAGTTGTGACTGACTTTCTTACCAAATCCGAAACCGGGATCGAGCACCACATCTTTTATACCCATCTCCCTCAACATACCCAGTTTTTTGATGAAAAAATCCAGTACCTCCAACACCACATCATTGTATTGTGGGTTTTTTTGCATGGTCCTGGGCGTTCCCTGCATATGCATCATGATGTAGGGACAATTTCTTTTCGCCAATAATGGAAACATTCCAGGATCGCCCTCCCCGGCGGTGATGTCATTGATGATATCCGCTCCTTCAGCGAGACATTTTTCGGCGGTTGTACTTCGATGCGTATCAATAGAGAGAATGGCATCCGGATACTGCGTCCTGAGACTTTTTAGGGCAGGAGCCAGTAGTTTCCATTCCTGCTCACTGCTGATATATTGACTACCCGGTTTACTGGTCATAGCACCAATATCTAGTATATCTGCACCTTCCGACAATTGTTTTTCAGCCTTCTCCAGCAATGCCTTTTCACCCGCTATAGTCGAGGGGCCGAAAAAGGAGTTCTGAGACAAATTGAGAATGCCCATCACTACCGGAACAGTTAAGTCCAGCAATCTGCCCCGGCAATTCAGCGACAATGCCGGCGCATCAAGATCCATTCCGTGCATCATAATCGAGTGATTTTTCCCGACAAAGGTAAGAGAACAGAGGCGCTAAAAACAGTATATAGCCAGGATTATCCGGATATTTACGACCAAGGACTTTTTGGGGAAAACTTGCAACTATCAGAATTGGTCATTGATATAAAAAACTGTAATATTACCATGTTGAAATGCAAGTTCTACCATCATGAGAAAACGAAGAAGACAGGGCCATTCTAAAGGGAAGGGCATTTTATTATTTAGTCTTACGCTCCTCGCCATTACCGCTATCCTGAGCTGGTCCTTTGGAGAAAAATCGGAAACAGCCAAGAATAAGGAAATAGCGCAATTGGGAACTCTACCCATTGTCTCCCAGCTTTACTATGATATTGATGTGCGGAACAAGAAATATTGTGATCGTCGTGTAGAGCAAAACGAATTTTTCGCTGATATCCTCCTGAAAGAAGGAGTCCCCTATGAGAAAATATATCGCCTCGTCCAGAACGGCGAAGATATTTTTGACGTCAGAACGCTCCGTGTTGGAAAAGATTTGTCTTTCATCTACAATGAAGACGAAGAGCTGGAAACACTCATTTACGATCCTTCGGCCTACTATTACTACAAATTCAATATAGAAGAAGAAAGTGTTGTTAAAATTGAACGTCCTGTGACGAAAGTCATCAGCAGGGCCACCGGCAGAATAGAATCCAGCATGTGGAATGCCATTATTGATGCGGGGCTCAACCCCGGAATCGCCCAAACCATGGAGGATGCCTTCGCCTGGTCTGTTGACATGTACCACGTGCAGAAAGGAGATGAATTCTCCCTCATATTCGAAGAAGAAATTGTCAACGGGCAAAAGGTGAATTACGGCAAACTCATTGCAGGGCATTTCCGCGCCGGAGAGGCCGATCACTACGCCTTCCTTTTCAATACGCCAAAACACAATGGCTACTTTGACCTGAAGGGGCGACCCATGAAAAAAGCTTTTCTCAAGTCACCAGTCAAATACGGCAGAATCTCTTCCTCTTTCAACAGGAAAAGATTCCACCCCATTTTGAAACGCGTTCGCCCTCACCTCGGAACGGATTACGCAGCAGCCTATGGAACACCCATCCTGGCCGTAGCTGCAGGAACGGTTATCAAGGCTTCCTATACGAGAGGCAATGGTCGTTATGTCAAAATCAAACACGACGATACCTACACGACCCAATACCTGCACATGAGTAAATACGGAAAGGGCATCAAGTCCGGAACGCGCGTTAAACAAGGGCAGGTTATCGGTTACGTAGGCAGTTCAGGACTGGCTACTGGTCCTCATGTTTGCTTCCGTTTTTGGAAAAATGGCAGACAGGTCAACCACCTGAGAGAAAAATTGCCTCCACCCGAGCCTATGCCTAAAGAATACCTTCCAGAATATTTCAAGGTGAAAGATCGCCTGAAGCTAGAATTGGACGAATTGGAGATGAACAGCCCTCACTTTAAAGACGGCGAACAAGTCCAGGAAGAAGTGGCTGAAATATAATTCCTCAGTAGAATTTACTTAAACATGGCTCTTCTGCCATAGACCTTGCATATTGGACACGCCTTCGGATCGTGGCCCCGGGCAGGACAGTATTCCCTTCCAAAGAAGATGATTTGCAAGTGCAACTTATTCCAGGTTTCAGGCGGGAATAGTTTCTTGAGATCTCTTTCTGTTTTTTCGACTGACTTACCTGTACTCAGGCACCATCGCCAGGCCAACCTGTGGATATGGGTGTCCACCGGGAAGGCTGACACACCAAAAGCCTGGCTCATTACTACAGAAGCTGTTTTATGCCCCACACCGGGCAGCTCTTCCAATTTTTCAAAGCTTTGAGGCACTTCTCCGTTGTACTTGTCCAGTAAAATATGCGATAATCCGTAAATAGCCTTGGCCTTGTTTTTAGACAACCCGCAAGGGCGAATGATCACCTGGATTTCTTCCGGGCTCATTTTGATCATGTCCCGCGGCGTCGCTGCTCTTTTAAACAGAAGAGGTGTAATGCGATTCACCCGCTCGTCCGTGCATTGAGCGGAAAGCAAGACCGCAATCAACAAAGTATAAGCATCTTCATGGCTTAATGGTATAGGCGTTTCCGGGTACAGTTCATCCAGTATGGTGTGGATGCCTTCTGCTCTTTCTTTTCGTGTCCATCTCTTCATCTGTACTAATTTAGCATACCGCTCAAGCCGCCTCTTTCAAAGTCCGGTTAGAAATTCCATGGTGTCTACCCCGTCTGCGTAGTCCCGGAGCCCCGGCTTTTGCGCTTCGCCCAGGTTTAGAAGCCCATTTTCTTGTGGTGCCCGCATGGATATACACTGGATATCGCCATTTGGGCCCAACCGATCTTTCAGTGATGATACAAGAGTATCCTTGTCCTGGTACCTCGAGAAATGCAAACTGGCAATCCTGGAATGAGGGCTTTCTGACTCCAATAATATACTCGGCCCCAAAGCGTAAAAAGGCTCCTTGTTCATGAGGTAAATGGCGTAATTGTAATCGTAGTTGTTCTTGTATTTATGATGGTCCAACAAATGGTCCCACTCTGCGAAATATTTTTGCAAATCCGTTGGTTCGTAGTCCTCTGGTAGAAATACCTGGCTGGTGTTTCTGCATCCCAGCCCAAAATACAATACGACATCCTTGACAAAGGCACGGAGCTCTTCCTCTGATTCCCGCCCATCCAAAATGGCCAGGCCTACCCTATTCTTTCTCAGTAAATGAGGAATATCCCTGAAATAATATTCAAAGTAACGATAACTATTGTCGCTGCCCGTGGCAATGATGGCATCGAGTCCCTTCAATTGATCTACAAAGGTGAAATGCTCCTTGGCACCTGGTTCAAGGTCAATAAACAACTGAATCACTGCTTTTAACAATACCGAATCCTTGGATGAGGGTTTTATGTGCACTTTATGGCCTGCGAGGAAAACAGAGATGACATCATGCAATCCCACCAGGGGTATATTTCCCGCAGGAATCAGTCCCACCTGGCGAGGCTTATCAACCTCTTTGTAATTTTCCAGCCATTGCTCAAGATGATCCCGGTCGAGGTAATGATCTGTAATTTCCTCCAGGGCATGCTGCACAAAAACCGGCGTAAACCACGGGTTTTCATTTCCAGCATCTGCAATCCTATCCTGGCGCCAGTTTTCATTGTCTTTTATGAAAGCTCCCGCCCGGTGCAGAAGCTCTATTTTCTCAGTTCTCGTCATCTATCAGAGTTGTTTTCTGCTCTCCACGTATTTTTCCCATCTTTCCAGGCATAGCGCCATATCCTCCGGCAATTCCTGCTCAAAAAACATGTCTTCTCCGGTTTCCGGATGTCGAAAGCCCAATTCGGATGCGTGCAGGGCCTGCCGGGGTAGGATGGCAAAACAGTTTTCCACAAATTTCTTGTATTTGGAAAAGACTGTGCCTTTCAACACGCGACTCCCCCCATAGCGCTCATCGTTAAAAAGGGTATTCCCAATGTGAGAAAGATGCACGCGAATTTGATGCGTCCTTCCCGTTTCAAGGGCACATTTCAGCAGGCTGACGTAATACAAGTCTTGCATTGTCTCGTAGTGTGTGATGGCCGGTTTGCCACCGTACTGCTCTTCAAGTACTGTATTAATGAGTCGGTTTTTGGGATGCCTGCCGACAGGCGCATCAATCGTGCCTGCCGGTGGGTCAGGTGTACCCCAAACGAGCGCCAGGTATCGACGATGAATCGTATGGTTGAAAAACTGTTTGGCGAGATGAGTCATGGCGGGCTCAGTCTTGGCCAACACGAGCAGGCCACTGGTATCCTTATCAATGCGGTGTACCAGGCCCGGGCGATCATTGAGGTTGCCCGGCATGACGGGCAGGTCTGCTGATTGCAAATGAAACTTGACGGCGTTGACCAATGTTCCTTCGTAGTTGCCATGCCCCGGGTGCACCACCATGCCTGCCGACTTGTTGACGACAAGCACATGATTGTCTTCGTAAACGACGTCCAGGGGCAGGTCTTCGGCCTCGACGGTCTCCCCGGGAGCTTTTTTAGCCTCCCATTCTAAAGTGATCATGTCATTCGGCCTCACCCTGTAATTCGGCTTGACCTCCTTCCCGTTTATCAGTACGCGCCCTTCCTTGATAGCTGCCTGCAATTTACTCCTGCTGACCCGTTCCAGTCGATCTATCAGAAAAAGGTCCAGTCGGCGAAGGCTTTGCTTCGGATCTACTTTTATATTGATTGTTTCCCGCTTATCTTTATCCACAGCATCAAAATTCCAATTCTATGGCTCTTTCCTTTGACTCTATATGTGCCAAAGCAGTCGAACCAGTGTATTCGACAAAGGTACACAGTTTGTCCATCCATCCCAATACGAGTTTCGTGTTTGAGGACTTTGCTCAGAGCAAACGCATTTTCTCAGGAAAAGAAAAAGGCCATGTATACAGTCGATACGCCAATCCCACGGTAGAAGCAGTCGCATCCAAACTGGCTGAATTAGAAGTACTGGGGTCAAATCAACAAGCCCGGGCTTATCTCACCTCTTCAGGTATGTCTGCCATTTCCACCTGCCTCCTGGCCTTTGCACGTGAGAACAAGAGGATAATGATCAGTCGTGATTTGTACGGTGGCACCCTGGAATTGGTAGACAAAATCATTGAGCCTTTGGGGATGGAAGTCGAATACATGGATTTGAGTGACATGTCCCATTTAAAAGATGTTCTAAGTGAGAAAAAATACGATTTGCTATTTTACGAAACCCCTACCAACCCTTTATTGAAAACCTTCCCCCTAAAGGAAATTCATGAACTCTGCCGAAAACATGGCGTGATGAGTATGGTGGACAATACTTTCTGCACAGCCTACATTCAACAGCCGCTTTTGCATGGAGCAGACCTGGTGATTTACTCCGCCACCAAATACCTGGCCGGGCATGGGAACTGTACCGCAGGTGTTGTCATATCTTCTGATCAGGAAAAAATGACCAAAACCTTTTGGCCAGCCCTAAAATTGCTCGGAGGCAATTGTTCCCCTTTCGAAGCCTGGAATCTCAACAATGGACTGAAAACACTCAGTTTGCGCCTGGAGCGACATGCTGCGAATGCCCTGGCGCTTGCGGAATTCCTGGAAGGACGCGATGCTGTCCAGGCCGTGCACTACCCTTTTCTCGGAGAAAGCAGCAATTCCAAAACGGCCAGGAAGCAAATGCGCCTGGGTGGTGGTATGCTTTCTTTTGATTTGAAGGGAGGCGAAGAAAAGGTGGCTTCGGTCATGGATAACTGCCGTCTGATCAAGAATGCGCCAACGCTTGGAGATACAGACAGCCTGTTTTTGCATCCTTTCAGTTCCAGTCACGTGAACGTAGATCCTGTACTTAGGGCAAAATCCGGTGTCACGGAAGGTTTGCTCAGAATATCAGTCGGCCTGGAAAACATTGAGGACCTGAAGGAGGACTTGATCCAGGCTGGAATTTGAGGCATCCATTCATTAATTTAAGACAGAGCTTTTGAACTCAGTACACATGCGGAAATACGCTCAACCTACATTTTCAGCCATGCGACGGGATCTGCTCAATAATGCCTGCTGTGCAGTTCTTTTTGCATCAATGCTCATGTCCATCAGTTCTTTTAGTCAAACCGGGGAAACGCTCGACAAAGTTTACCCCTACTGGTCGGCCAGATTGCACCAGGGATTCGTTTTGATCCACAGCAGAGACCTGCGGCCCATTGAAGACAGCTATCCCTCCGGCATTGAAATCGATCTCGGTTGGCAACGGGCGGACGATGAATCCTGGAAACAATGCCACTGTCTGCCCAAA
>DATFJT010000021.1:0-31841 GCA_035269065.1 Saprospiraceae bacterium
TGTGACCACTGGACCAATCTCTCGAACGATAGAAATACCCACCAGTGCCGGCATATAAGATACAGCACCAAAATCGATCAGGGTAGGCCGAACCTGCATATCCAAAACTACGCCCATTATAAATCCGGTCAGGGCAACCAGCAGTAGAGAGTTGTATCCGATTAAAAAGCATTGCCTGAGAAACTCCTTGAATTCAAATGGCCTAGAAAATGCTTGTTTGAAGAACCTATAAGCAAAATGAGCCAAACGCCCTGTTTGATCCAGGAATTCAATGACTTTTTGCGCAACAGCATTTTTCATATCTACTTCTTAATCCAAACTATACCATTTGAGCATCTTATATCAAGAGAGCTCCTAATGAATCCAATAGTTCGCACGCTTTCTATAGGTAATTTATATAAAATTTGATCTTCTTTCTAGTCTGGTAAAGTATGTTTTCACCACAGATTGGTTGGCGTTATGGTTTCATTTTCCTTCTCTATGCATTTAGATCCGGGATGACTGCTTGCGTTTTTGTATTGGATTGAATATAGATAGGGCCTGAGGAAAAACTAATTCATACGACGCGGTGGGATGTCTTTTAATCTTCACTTTGCATACACTCTTCAGACAAAAAAGGGGCTAGAATCGCTTGATAGGAATCATTATGGTGCTTGTATTTGGAAATGTTGTAGTTCATTGACTTTTATAGTTCCCGTCAACTTGATCCGGCTTGCATTCATAGCAGAATTTAAATAGAAATACGATTGACATTTTGTATCATCTATGGCCTGATTGGAAAGCACGTCGATTCATCAGGCCGTTGGCCATCAGAAAGTAGCCTGGGTTTCACACAACTTCCAATGATAAAATAGTATTCCGCAACTCAAAGCTATTGGATCAAGTTTTCATGATGATTTTTTCTAAATTGAAGGACAGTAGACATTTTTTGAAATCCGCTTAGTTTGGAAGTATTGGAATATATCAAACAATGGATGATCACGCATCCTACCACCATGTCCATCATCAAATATTTTATTTGGGTGGTTCTGATCTTTGGACTCGTACAGTTCACAAGGCGATTGCTGCGAAAAAATCTTCCCGATACGGAGACCCGCTACAAGTCACAAAAAGGTATAGAAGTTCTGGGTTATCTCATCTTAATTTTGTTGAGCGTATCCTATTTCACAGGAAATGTAAATGATTTCGCCCTGGCCGTTGGTTTGTTTACAGCAGGTATCACGATCACTTTGCAGGAATTAATACTAAGCATAGCCGGTTCCATTTATATTTTCCTTGTGAAAGTGTACAACCCGGGAGACCGGATAGAAATCAATGGCATCAAAGGGGATGTCATTGATGTAGACAGTATTTACACTACGATGATGGAAATTGGAGAATGGGTAAGCAGCGATAATTACAGCGGTCGCATCGTCAAATTGAGCAATGCCTTTGTCTTTCGAGGACCGGTCTACAACTACTCTCGGGATTTTCCCTTCATTTGGGATGAATTCAATATCCCTATACGCTATGGTTCAGATATGGAACTTGCCAAGGAAATCATTATACGGGTAGCTTCAGAAGAACTCTCCGGTTATGTTCAAGACTCTCTCTCCGAGTGGAAATCTGTCGTGGCTAAGTATTATATAGAAGACGCTCAGGTGGAACCTACCCTGGCTATAAGTATGACGGACAATTGGATGCAATTCAACCTGAGATACATCGTCGATTACAAGAAAAGGCGGCATACAAAGCATTTGCTCAATCAACTCATACAACAAGAAATAAGAAAAACCAATGGTAAAGTTGAGCTGGCTTCTACGACCTTGGAAATCATAAAAATTCCAAGCTTAAGCATGAAAAAAGAACAAAGATCAACAACGCCCAATAAAGAAGACCCGCCCAAAAACAATTGAATGTATGATACTCAGAAAGATATCTAGCAACGTACAAAAGAAGAAAACATTTGTAAAAAAGCAGTCTAAAATAAAGATATGAAGACGAGCCCCGAAGTTCATACTGAAAACAACATGCCAACTAAAAAGAAGCTACGCCTCGGTCTTTTTCTACAGCTGATCCTGCTCGTAATATTTATTTGGGGACTTTCCGCCGTGCTTATTGTGCTCTTTCTGGACAACTGGTCCGAGAGAGGTACTTTCGGAGATATGTTCGGAGCTGTGAATGCCTTGTTCTCCGCGCTGGCCTTTGCTGCCTTGATTTACACCGTCGTTTTACAGCGCGAAGAAATCAAACAAAACCGGGAAGAAATCAGACGAAACAGGAAGGAATTGGCCAAGGGTGCCAAATTACAACAAAGAGCCCAGGAAGTTTTGAAGGAGCAGGTAGAACAGACCCACCTGAGTGCCAAAATGAATGCCATGAGGACACTGGTGGATTATTACAACAACCAGATTACCAATCCCAAAAGTACAGAAGAGACCATCGCAAGTGCCAAGCAAAAGCGCAAAAGCATCATCAATCATATTGATGAATTGATTGACGGCATTAGTGATTCCGAGGTAGAATGAATACATACGATCATGAGTAAATTCCTCACTAAGTTTGAAGCACTTCATGAACTAGCCAGGAAGAACCTCTGGTACTATTTATTTTATCTCTTTTGCAGAGGCAGTCTGGCATTCGCTTTTATTGCCGCCGGCATGGTCAAAATTCTGGGAGAGCGTTTTGCAAGTGGGTTGTCCTCACTTCACCCCATGGGAGCGTACTTAGAGGCACTGCATCAAACCGGTTATTACTACACCTTCATTGGTCTGGCGCAAGTGCTTGCAGCACTGCTTTTGATTATTCCGAGGACCGTCTTTATCGGTGCCCTTTTGTACCTGCCCATCATTGTCAACATTTGGATATTATCCTTTGCCTTGCGCTTCGAGGGCTCCTTCGTGACATCTCCTTTGATGGTATTGGCAAATTTGTACATTCTCATCTGGCATTACGACCGTTTAAAACTTTTGTTTTCCAAAAAATCACCACAAAGCTCAAGACAGCCCAGCAAGATGGAACGTACATTTCCAATAGGTTTTTCTTTACTGGTATTGGCTGTTGTCGTTTTCTTTGCTTTCATGGCAAGCATTGCTTACGAGGTGATGCCTAGAAATTCACTCTCAGATTGCCATAAACAGTTTGAGGGGACTGAGAAAGAAAGCATCGGATATACATTTTGCCTCTGCATTCATGAGAACGGACTTCCTTTAGAGCAGTGCCTGAAAGCTTATGAAGAAATGTCGTTAAAAGAAGAATAGATTTAGTTGACATACATCAATTCAAAGCTCAGCTTCCTCTTTAGAAGCACATAGCAGGGGGAATACTGAAAATTCCAACACCGATGCATATTTGGTCATGAATAGATTACTGAAAATTAGGATTAAATTCAATAATCAAGCTTGGGGACCCATGCTTTTTGTTCGTACGACCGTTCAAGCCTCGGAACAACAGTTCATCTATTTCCAATTCTGATTTAGGATCCGTGATAGAAGAGCATTAAATTTGCGATCTTTTCATTTTGAATATCCTCAACAAAATAAACTTGTATGTCTGAGCAGCTTCAGCTCAATTCTCCTGTAAAGTTTCACTGCGGAGCTGTCATGAAAAATAGGTTCATGCTTGCTCCCATGACCAATACCCAAAGCCACGAAGACGGGTCCTTATCGGAAGAGGAATTGCGCTGGCTCACGCTCCGCGCGCAGGGCCAATTTGGGATGGTAATGACCTGTGCCTCCCACGTACAGGAAATTGGCAAGGGATTTCCTGGACAATTAGGTATTTATTCAGACCATTTAATCGATGGTCATAAGCGACTTGTTCAAAACATCCATTCACATCAGGCTCTTGCCGTCATTCAGCTTCATCACGCTGGAATGCGTTCGCCGGTTGACTTGATTAAACAAAAACCTGTTTGCCCGTCAGCTTCCTCAAAATATGGCGCCAGGGCATTATCTCTACATGAAATCAATAAGCTCAGACAGGATTTTATTGAGGCCGCGATAAGGGCCAAAAAATGTGGCTATGACGGAGTTGAAATTCACGGTGCGCACGGTTACATATTAACACAGTTCCTGAGCAGTAAAATCAACCAAAGAAACGACGATTATGGTGGAAATTTCGATAACCGAGCGCGTCTTTTATTCGAGATAGTTGCGGGTGTCAACAATGCTTGTGGGAAAAATTTTCTATTGGGTGTGCGACTCTCACCAGAAAAATTTGGTATGGACCTGGATGAAGTGAAAATGGTTTGTAAATCATTAAGTGCAGACTACGACATCGACTTTTTGGATATTTCTCTTTGGGACAGCTTTAAGTATGCCGAAGATCCTCGTTACTCCCGTCTCAGTTTACTGGAGCACTTTACGAAAATTAACAGAGGAAATACGAAATTGACGGTTGCAGGGAAGATACAAAGCGGTGAAGATGTCAGAAAGGTCATTGATGCCGGCGTTGACTTTGCGACCATAGGCAGGGCTGCTATCTTACATCACGACTTTCCACAAAAAGTGATAGAAGATGCCTATTTCAAAGCGATTGATACACCGGTGCATCCTGATTATTTGAGAAATGAGGGGCTTAGTGATGCATTCATCGAATACATGAGGCGTTGGCCCAATTTTGTCGCCAATATATAGGCCTGCAAGAATCACCCAACAACACCATTGAAATCAAAATTCCGGATTAACTGTGCAAAGACCTGCCCCCTGTAGCATCCAAAGCCGCCTCTTTAATGGCCTCGGTATAGGTCGGGTGCGCATGGCTGAACATGGCAATGTCCTCTGCGGAACCCCGGTACTCCATCACTGCCACCCCTTCGGCAATCATATCAGCAGCCCGGGCGCCAACAATATGCATGCCCAGAACCTCATCGGTTTCTTCATGAGCAAGGATTTTGACCATACCTTCTGTATCCATACTTGCGCGAGCTCTGCCCAATGCCATGTATGGAAATTTACCTTTTTTGTAAGGGATACCTTGTTCCTTTAGCTCTTCTTCTGTATGCCCTACGGAGGCAATCTCAGGCCAGGTATAGACCACACCCGGTATCAGCTTGTAATTGATATGCGGTTTTTGACCATCCATTTTCTCAGCGACAAAAACACCTTCATCTTCGGCCTTGTGCGCCAACATAGCTCCCCGGACGACATCACCCAAAGCATAGATGTGGGATTTTGCTGTTTGCAAATGCTCGTTTACCTCTATCTTCCCACGATCGTCTGTCTTTAAGCCTATGTTTTCCAAACCCAATCCTTCAGTGTATGGCACCCGACCAATTGCCACAAGGCAATAGTCGGCCTTAAACTCCTGAGTTTCATCTTTCTTGTTGTTTTTCGCGGTGACCGTGACAGACCTTGACGTTGCCTTTACATCCGTAACCCCCCAGTTGGTATGGAATTTTATCCCCAGCTTTTTCATGGCCTTGGTGATCGTTTTACTACAATCAGCATCCATCGCCGGAATGACCCTTGGGGCGTATTCGATTATATGAACCTCCGTACCCAGGCGGGCAAAAACAGACCCCATTTCCAGGCCGATATAGCCGCCACCCACTACGACCATTTTCTTAGGAACTTTCTTTATTTCAATTGCCTCATCCGATGAAATGACACGCTTGCCATCATAATTGAACATTTCGGGCAAATTTGGTTTGGAGCCCGTAGCTATAATGACTTTTTCCGCCGTTATTTCCTTGTCTCCTTCGTCGTTCTTAATGAGAATGGTATGATCATCCTTGAAACTTCCCCATCCCCAATGGACATCAATTTTATTTTTCTTCATGAGAAATTCAACGCCCTGTACATTTTGCTCGACCACTTCAGCCTTGCGCTTAATCATTTGGGGCATGTCTACTTCCAAATTCTTGAGCTTGATACCGTGGGTCTCAAATGTCGACTGGGCATTGTGGAAGTGCTCTGTTGAATCCAGGAGAGCTTTGGAGGGAATACAACCGACATTGAGGCATGTTCCTCCCAGGTATTCTTTCTCGACAATGGCTGTTTTCATACCCAATTGAGCACAACGAATGGCAGCTACATATCCACCCGGGCCTGATCCTATCACAACTACATCATAATCCATGGCAAAAAATTTCTTTTCGTAAAAATACTTGGATAATCTCTGTTACAAAACTTTATACTTATGCTTAACCGGGTCAATCCTTCTTTTTATTGCGATTTTTTGGCTTTTTTTTGTCCCCACGAGCTTTATTCTTCTTCTGGCCAGACCAATTTTTCTTTTTCTTGGTCTTTTTGCGTTTTTCTGCAGGTAATTCTATCACCTCGTTGATGTCCGCAAAATCCAGATCCTGTGATTCCATTTCTGATTGATAATAGATGTCCAGACTTTGGAAGTCCTCCGGCTTTTCACCGCGCTTATTCATGGATATGATATCCTTCACCGTATCAATCTCGAGCGCATACAATCGGCTGCGAAAACCGTCCTGATTGAAGGAGTAATACATTAGGCCTTTAAAAATATCCTTTTTGACCAGTTTGGCCTGACCATTTTGGGCCTCCAAAGTATTTGCCCTGCGCGGAAATTTACTCAAGGCATCTAGATAGGTATCGAGCTCGTAATTGAGGCAACATTTCAACCTGCCGCACTGCCCTGAAAGTTTGGACTGGTTGATGGCCAGATTTTGATACCTCGCAGCTGAAGTAGAGACAGATTTAAAATTCGTCAACCAGGTGGAGCAGCACAACTCCCTGCCACAACTTCCGAGGCCACCAATCAGCCCCGATTCCTGGCGGGAACCAATTTGCCTCATATCTACTTTGATGCGAAATTCTCGCGCGTAGTGACGGATCAATTCACGAAAGTCTACTCGTCCGTCTGCGATGTAATAGAAAGTGGCCTTGCGTTTATCGGCCTGGTATTCTACCTCTCCAATTTTCATTTCCAACTTCAAGGAGCGCGAAATAGCCCTGGATCGGATCATGGTATTTCGCTCAAGGGCCCGGGCTTCTTCAAGGGATTTGATATCCTGTTCAGTGGCGATGCGAAGAATTTTGGGGAGGCGCTTGTCTTCTTTGACCCGCTTTTTCTTCATTTGAAGCCGTGTGAGCTCTCCCGACAAACTAATAACCCCTACATTAAAGCCACCATCGGCCTCTACGGTTACCAGGTCACCGGTTGACGCATCCAGGTATGGCGGATTGTAGTAAAAATCTTTCCTGACACCGTTCTTAAAACTGATCTCAACGACCCGGAATTCATCAGGTTCGTGTATGTTATACTGGCTTAGCCAGTCAAATGTATTCAATTTGTTGCATCCTCCATTTTGGCAAGAGCCATTGCTCTTGCACCCTGCTGGTTTTCCATTTTTGGAAGATGCGCAGCTGGAACACCCCATAATCTATTATTTTCTCCTCAGTATATAATTGACATCGAGCGCTGTTTGATAGAGGATCAGCTTCTTATTGGCATTGCGCTGAATTCCCAGGATCAAGTCCTCGATGAGCCTTTTTAATTTATCCAATTTAGTCAAATCCATGATGGCGGACAATTTTTTAGCAGACAGTTTTATATCGTCTTCGAGGTGTATACTTCCCTCCCTTCCTTCATAATTGAACCTCAACATAGCTTCTATGTACTTGAGCCCAAATTCAAACGAGGACTCAATGTAATTCTTGCCGTTACGGGCCGCCTCCTCGGTAATTTTCTTTAACTCATAAGGATCACCCTTGTAGGCATGGCGCATAAAATTGACAAAATAGCTGGCGGATTCACTGACTGACTGATCCGCCCAAAAGGAAGCTTCTCTCACCGAACCATCTGCCAGAAAGGCCAGGTGGCGGGCTTGATCTGAAGGCAAAGCTTTTTCTTTCTCCAGGTATTCTGCCAGGCTATCCTCTGATATGCGCGTCATCCTGAAGGTCTGTGCCCTGGAGCGTATCGTATTTAACAACTGTTCTTCCCTCCTGCTGGTCAAAACCACAAAAGTGTCTTCAGGAGGCTCCTCAATGGTTTTCAGTAGGATATTGCCTTCCTTTCCAAGGTAATCTGCCTCCCATAAAAAAAGAATACGGTGATTCTTCTCAAAGTTTGCCAGGCCAAGCTTATCTATCATATTACGGCAACTCTTAGCGCTGTAGTTGGGTCTTGAGGTAGGTTGCTGCAATTGCTGCATCCAATCTACTGCATTGCCAAACGGTTCCTGAATAACCCATTCGCGCCATTCTTTTGAATAACTGTCCGACTCCTTGCTCCCATACATGGGGAACTCTAACAAGACATTGGGGTGAGACCACTGGTTCATACGCTTACAATCGCGACATTGATCACAAAACCCCTCTTGAGCCTCTTTACACAATAAAGCTTTGCCCAGGTCCCGAAACAACAGCAAAGGACCATATCCCTCAGACCCAAGTAGAATGGATGTGGACGGCCACCTGCCTCGCGCACATATCTTGGCCATTTCAGAGAACAAATCGCTTTGAAAGTTCATTTTATACTATTATTGCATCCTATAAATGGAAGATTCTCCTCAATTACAAAAGTAGGATAAATTAACATGAGAGCAGCGATCATAAGAACAGCTCATTTCAACGCAGCCCATCAGCTGTATGTCAAGGAATGGAGCCAGGAAAAAAATTTTGAATTATTCGGAAAGTGCGCCAACCCCAATTTTCACGGACACAACTATGAAATAGAGGTGCGCTTAAGTGGAGAAGTCGACCCGGTCACCGGAATGATCATCAACCTAAAGGAATTAAAAGATATCATCAAAGAGGAAATTGAAGACCGTTTTGACCACAAAAACCTCAATCTAGACTGTCCTGAATTCAAGGACCTGATGACTTCTGTAGAAAACATCGTCTACGTTATCTGGAAAATTCTTAGAGAAAAACTAGATGACAAATTTGACCTGCGCGTGCGCCTTTATGAAACTCCTCGGAATTTTGCCGAATACCCTGCAGACTAATAATCGAAAAAGGGCAGATCACCATGATCTACCCTTCAAGTTTTTTATCTGTTGGATAATTTTACTTCTTTATTAACTGTCTTGTCAAATGAACTTTACCATCAACAACAAAACTGATGGTGTAAAGACCTCTTTTCAGTTGGTCCATCAATACTGTGTGTCGTCCGACATTTAGAATTCTTCTTTCCTGAATTTGACCAAGTGCATTGTTAATGACAATTTCTATCTCGCGGTCAACTTCAACATTTAAAACGTCCGTTACTGGATTGGGGTAAAAACTCACGTTCAGAACATCTGCTTCCTCATTTGAGGTAGTACCTATTTCAAATAATGCACAGGTCGTCAAAGTATCTGAATCACCAATAGCCCAAAAATCAACACAAACATCGCAAGTTCCGGTTTCGCCATCTGTATCAGCCAAATGTAAGCTCCATTTGCCCTCAGGCTCATCGAGCGTTTCATCCTTTGTATCCACCCACGGTGCATAACACAGCTCTCCAATACACATGCTCACAGTCCAACCTTCCACACAATTGATGAAATTTTTACGCCAAACATATTCGACGTCTTGAGCCGTATTGTTTTGTAATTTGCTTTCGACCACGTATTCAAACATAGTCAGATCATCCGACTGCAGTGCCAGGGTTTCATCCTCTACAGAAATCGACTGTGCTTGAAGGGCAGACGATAAGATGATCAGTATGGAAAGAGAGGTAAATATTCTTTTCATGTGTTTTGTTTTGTAACCTATGATCTCGAAAGATAAGAAATGTCCGTGATTTTATCAAGAGGCATTCCAAATAATAAGCTCAGGTGACATTTACCCGGGTAATAATTTTAGCCAACAAGCCTGGAAAAAAACGTTTGATGTAAATACCCAGAGTTTCCGTTCCCCCGATATACATTTCTCTTCTTTTACGGGCAATACCACGTACTGCCTTACTGGCAAAGGTGTCGGGTAACATTCCTTTGGCCTGTTTTTCGTCCATTTTATTTTGAGGAGAACCATCACCTGTTACAGCATTGATCGAAATGTTAGTTTTGATGTAGCCCGGACATATCAGGGTTACATCAATACCTGTATCGTGCATTTCTGCCCGGAGAGAATCAAAAAAACCGTGCAGGGCGTGTTTTGAGGCCGCATAACTCGATCTCAAAGGGGTTCCCAGCTTTCCTGTCACACTGGAAATGGCCACAAATTGACCACTGTTACGCTCAATGAAATGTGGCAGGATTGCCTTACTGATGGCCACCGTTCCTAGAAAATTGATGTCAATGATACGTTTGTCGACTTCAAAATCGGTGTCCTTAACCAGGCTCCGTTGTGAAATACCGGCACTGTTAATCAAAATATCTACATGGCCAGTGAGGCCCAACACCCTTTCCACCTTCTTGGGCATTTCATCGTGCTCTATCACATCCATGGTCTCAATAATCACCTCAGGACTACCTACGCATTTGTCTTTTACACGCTCCAGTTCCTCTTTTCGACGGCTGGACAACACCAATCTTGCCCCTTGACGCGCAAATTCTACAGCCATAGCCTCACCCAGCCCGGAAGATGCTCCAGTGATCCAGACCCACTTGTTTTTTATGTTATTCATTTCTTTATTGGATTTGAGGACAGCGCGCTCAAAAACGGACGCGCTTCAAAGCCAAGGCGCGTATCATCCAACTGGGTAAGGGTTTCTCAGGATGACGATTACTCATATCAATGTGCAGGCGTAATTTTTTAATCAAAGGAACCCTATATGTTTCCACGAACTCAATCAGCGTGCCATCCGGATCTTCAATGTAACCAAAATGGCCGTTCACATCGCCCATACCAAATGATTCATCGCTCAATACACGAAAAGGAAAATTGTGCTCTGCGCATTCCTGGGTTAGGGCGTGCATACGTCTAATATCAAAACAGAGATGAATAAATCCAAGATCGCCCCACCACCTGTCTTCAAATATTTTTCTTGGCTTCCTGTCCAGTGACTGAATCAATTCTAATTCACTTTTTCCAAAAAGTCGACCAAATCCACCAATGCGTTGATTGCTATGAGACAACAGAACACGTCGGTAACGCTGTCCTGGCTGCTTGCCCGTTCCGAGAATGTCAGCAAATTCACCAGTTTCATCAAAAACAACCTGATTGTAGCCCAATATATCTTTATACAATACCAAAGAAGCCTCCATATCACTTACTCCAATGCGGGCTCCAATGAGACCACCGAGGTCGAATTGCTTTCGTGAAAACCAGGAGTTGAATTCTTTGACAATGTATTGATTTCCGTAAGGATCAGAGATAGTAAAACAGATATTTCCCGAAGGATCTTCGGCCAATCCATTCACAATCTCTACTCCTTCTTTTTTTAAACGGGAATAGCTCTGCTGGATATCTCTGGATTTAATAATTCCGCAATTGATGCCCAAATCCCCTGTCTGCTTTTGAAATACAGCCTCTCTCGGCTCACGATTGGTGTATTGCCAAATCTCATATCCGCTGCCGCCCTGCATATTGATGGCCATCAATGCTCGCTTGCTACGGGCTTCACCACCCATATAGGGTGCCATATCTACCGCCTTGCTGTCATCATCAAAAACTTTGACGTCTGCTCCCAAATGTTGGGCATACCACCGAAAGGCTTCTTCCGCATCGCGTACGCCTACACCTATTTGTTGGATTCCGTTAATGACCTTTTGCATAATAAAAACGAAGTGATGACCGCTGAGAAATTTCGCTAATCTGCGAATATACAAAAGGTGTTAAGATTTTCAGTTCTTCGAATTAATTCTCAAGCTTATAATCTTCTGTCACAATATGGACAATCATACCCATTGATCTAAATTATAGCTTAGACCAACTAAAAAAAATCATACCTTTCCTAGCTCAGCAGCTTATTTGATGATTTAGTGATTTACAAAAGAATGCTCTGCCGCAATTCCTATTTATTGATATTTTAAGCTATGCCTGTAGTTGGAATTAATTTATAGATCGAGATGAGAATAGTCATAATTGGAAATGGAATAAGTGGTATAACTGCAGCCAGACACTTGAGGAAAAGTAGTGATCACGATATCACAGTCATTTCTTCAGAGTCCAAGTTCTTTTATTCCCGAACAGCTTTGATGTATATCTACATGGGACACATGACTTTAAAAAACACCCAGCCCTATGAAGCGGATTTTTGGGAAAAGAATAGAATAAAATTGATTCAAGACCATGTTTCAGAAGTAGATTTTAGCTCAAAAGCACTTTCGTTTGCCTCAGATCGACCAGCTATGAACTATGACAAATTAGTTCTTGCTCTGGGCTCAGCTTCAAATAAATTTGGTTGGCCGGGTCAAGACCTAAATGGTGTTGGTGGGTTATACAGCCTTCAAGACCTGGAAACCATGGATAAGTACTCAAACAAATTAGAAAGAGCCGTCATTGTCGGCGGTGGCTTAATAGGAATTGAAATGGCTGAAATGTTTCACAGTAGAAATATTTCAGTAAGCTTCCTTGTTCGAGAAAAAAGTTATTGGGACCATGTGCTGCCCCAAGAAGAATCAGAAATGGTCAATAATGAAATCCTGGACCATAATATTGATCTTAGACTCGAGACAGAGCTCGATAAAATAGAGGATAATGGTCAGGGGGCGGTTGGTAGTATTACAACAAAGGAGGGTCAAAAAATTCATTGTGGCTTTGTAGGCCTCACTGCCGGGGTTCATCCCAACGTGGGTTTTTTAAAAGAAAGTCAATTAGAAATAGAAAAAGGAATTCTCGTCGATAAGACACTATTAACAAACATCCAAGATGTGTATGCTATAGGAGACTGTGCACAACAGCGCCATCCAAATGATGGAAGAAGGGGAATAGAGGCCATTTGGTACACCGGCCGAATGATGGGTGAACTTGTTGCTCACAATATCCTCAATCCCGTTAATCCACTAGACTACAATCCTGGTATTTGGTTCAATTCTGCAAAATTCTTCAACATTGAGTACCAGGTTTACGGAAACGTGCCGGTCGATTTACCGGATCATATGCAATCCTTATTTTGGCAGGACGACTCCGGCAAAAAGTCCGTACGCATCAATTTCAATCAAAAGGATAAGAGCGTTCTGGGCTTTAACCTCATGGGTATTCGGTTCAGACATCAGATTTGTGAGAGATGGATCCACCACGGCACTTCGGTGGAAGAAGTGCTGTCACATCTTGAATTGGCAGCCTTTGATCCTGAGCTCTACAAATCATATGAAGAATCCTTGCGGGCTAAATATCAAAAACTAACTGGACAGAGGATTTCACAGAAAAGCGACAGAAGACTGAACCGCGTCTTAGAATTTTTTAAAAATTGACCTCATATGAGTACTACTTCTTCCCAGGGCATGGAATCCATGGCGCCCAGCAACCCGCAACAATTTAAGTTGAGTGGTTTACAGAAATTGGGCTTAGCTGTTGGTGCTTTTTCTATCCTACTGATTCTTACAGGGGTCTCGGGTCATATACTCCTATCGCCAAATATCCATTTTTGGTTTATTCTGGGATCAGCTTCTCTGGGTGTCCTCATTTATGCTTATGCTGTTTATAGCGACAGTGATCCCGGCATTAAAAACAATGGCGTTTGGTTTTACCAGTTGACAAATAGAGGAGCGGCAGCCTGGGTATTGGGAATTGTTTTGACTGGATTCTACGTGTTGTTGTACTGGTACCCGGAGACACTTGGTTTAGGCACAGGTCAGACTGGTGAAAATACCGGCTTGGTCGCAGTTTTTGATCCACTGAGCCAGGCACTGAAAGGCAAACCTGCCTCTCAGTGGTTTGTGTACGGCACGCTCTACACCCTTGCTATTTTGATTTTTGGTGGGAAATTTCTCTATAAATATCGCCATAATAAATACCAAATATGGAGAACCATATCAGTCATGTTCTTTCAATTGGCTTTCGCCTTCCTTCTACCAGAATTCCTCCTGGCGATGGACTTGCCCTATAATGACTTTAAGAATATGTGGCCGTTGAATTATTACTTTTTCGATGGGTGGAATATCAAACAAATGATGAGTAGTGGTACTCTAGGGATATGCATGCTTGTTTGGGGGGTAGCCATGATATTTATTGTCTCACCCATGCTTACCTACTTTTATGGAAAGAGATGGTATTGTTCCTGGGTTTGCGGCTGTGGGGGGCTTGCCGAAACTGCAGGAGATCCATTCCGCCACCTGTCAGATAAATCGATTCAGGCCTGGAAAATAGAGCGGTGGCTCGTGCATGGAGTTTTGGTATTCGTTGTGGTGATGACCCTTGGTGTATTGTATTCCTTCTTCACCAACGAAGCTACCAACATCCTGCTGTCTCGCAACTTTTTAGTGATATTCGTTTCTATTTCTGGTACCACTCTTTTAATGTGGATGTGGCTGGATAGCTATCGTTTCAGGGAGTTGGATCAGAAGGCCAAATGGCTTAGTACCGGAATTGGTGTCTTTCTCATGGTTGTTTTGCTGGTGTCTCATTTTTCGGGATTTAATACGCTGTACGTGGCAGATATATCTGGTCCCTTGCGCAAGTGGTACGGATTCCTCATCGGGGCTGCCTTTTCGGGCGTTGTTGGTGTAGGATTTTATCCTTTATTGGGCAATCGGGTTTGGTGCAGGTTCGGTTGTCCAATGGCAGCCATCCTGGGCATTCAACAAAAATTCTTTTCGAGATTTAGAATTACGACCAACGGAGGACAGTGCATTTCCTGTGGGAATTGCTCCACCTATTGTGAAATGGGGATCGATGTACGCGCTTACGCTCAAAAAGGGCAAAACATTGTAAGAGCTTCTTGTGTAGGCTGTGGCATCTGTGCTGCCGTCTGTCCAAGGGGAGTGCTCAAATTAGAAAACGGCAGTCTGGACATATCCGAAAAAACGGATCAAAAGCATATACAATTTGTAAGAGAAGATGAAGTCCGGGTGCTGCATTGACTTTGGCTTGTTAGCAGACTAAGAAAAATTGTCATTCCCTTTAATACCATTTAGGAAACCTTGAAGCTCTTCCTTCCTCTGGGTCCCCACCAGGTATCTCTTACCGTTCTTCAGTTCAAAAGCCAATCCCTCATCGCCTTTTACATTATAAACATGGCCGTATTCTGTCCACAAGCGAATGCCCCACCCCCCCACAAAGCCATAATTCACCATGTCCATTTTCTTCATTTCTGACCAACGCCATGATTTTTTGATGAAGGGGAAAAAACGCAGCTGAATACCCTGCTCATCGAATTTTGTTTCCAGGTAAATCAATTTCAAAAAAACAAAAGGTAAAATACAACAAGCTAAAATGACAAGAAACTCCACAGTGGAGTACTGACTTGCGTGGCCGAGAACAGGTCCTTTATAAAGTGCCATGAGGAATAGCGGGGTAGTGGCCGCCAATAAGATTAACCAGAGCCACCATTGCGTAAAATATTGCTTCTCCTTAAAAACCATCTCTACTTTTTTTCTCACAACAAGGCATCAATTATTAGAGTCAAAAACAATTTAAACAATCTTTCTTTAGCTTTCGACTAGCTCTCAACATTGACAATTGATTTGAATGGAAGTTTGTCGAATAAGCATTCCTTTTAACTTTAAGGTACCTTTATACATTTGAAATAAACAGCTTTTTCGTATGAGAAAACTAAAAGTAGGGATCACTTGTGGAGATATCAACGGTATAGGCATGGAGGTCATCATTAAAGCCCTCAATGATACCAGATTGTTGAATCACTCCATTCCTATCATCTACGGTTCTTCCAAAATTATTTCATATCACAAAAATATTGTGGAGCCGGAAAATTTTAGATCTCAAAACATTAAAGAGGCTTCACAGGCAAGTGATGACCGAATCAATATTCTCAATTGCTGGAACGAAGCAGTAAATATACAGTTGGGAGAAGCGACCAGGGAGTCGGGCAGCTATGCAGCCATGGCTCTGGAGGCTTGTACCAACGATGCCCTCGATGGAAAAATAGATTGTATGGTGACCGCACCAATCAACAAACATGCTATGTCGCTCGCCGGATTTCGCTACATAGGCCATACCGAGTACCTCAGGGATCGTTGCCAGGTGGAGCAGGTACTTATGATGATGTGCTCGGAAGAAATGAAAGTTTCTCTGTCTTCAGGTCATATTCCCGTTCAGAATGTGAGCTCTGTATCTTCCAAAGAAAAACTGATCTCCCAAATCAAGCTCCTTAACTCCACTTTACGTATGGATCACGGAATAGATAAACCACGTATTGCTGTACTTGGCATTCAACCCCATGCCGGAGATAATGGAGCCATCGGCGACGAAGACGAACGCATTACTAAGCCTGCGGTTGCAGAGTTGAAAAAAGAAGGAGAACTGGTATTTGGTCCCTACCCGGCAGATGGGTTTTTCGGTAGTCTGAGTTACAAAAAATTTGATGCCATCATGGCGGCTTATCACGACCAGGGACTCATTCCCTTTAAGATGGCCTCTTTTGGCAAAGGGGTAAACATGACCTGCGGTTTACCGATCATCCGAAGCTCACCGGATCATGGAACAGGTTACGATATTGCGGGTAAAAATGCAGCGGACCCCTCTTCATTCCTGTCCGCCTATTTCATGGCCATGGATGCTGCACGAAACAGAACAGAATATCTTAAAAATCACGAAAACCCTCTGAGACGCAACCAGGCGCTTCCTTCTGAAGAGTCAGCAGACTAGGGGAAAACTTCATAAAAAATGTAGCCCGCGGTAGAATTTTTTTGAAACTTTTGTGGTTTATGGATACATAAAACCATGAATTATGAATACTACCGGCAATAAAAACCAATATTCTGATGAAGATTTAAAGGAATTCAAGGCAATTATTGAGGAGAAACTCGCCAAAGCCCGGGAGCAGTTGGCCTATTGCGAATCAGTACTCAAGGAACAGGCGGAGAATGGAGAAAATAAATTGAAATCCCTTGACGACAGTGCCATTGCAATGGAGGCAGAGAACCTGAGCCGTATGGCCTCCCGAACAGATAAATTCATCAGTCATTTAGAAAAGGCCCTTAAGCGAATTGAGCAGAAAACCTATGGCCTATGCCGACTAACAGGTAAACTCATTTCCAAGGAACGTCTAAAAGCAGTACCTCACGCCACTCTCTCGATTGAAGCAAAGCAGATGCAAGGCAAATAAGCCTCCATAAACAGCTGTGATATGACCTTGGGTACGCCGTATTCACGCTCCATGCTAATTGCTATATTTGCGAGATAAACTACAAGCTCAAAAACTTAAATGTGAGAAATTCCCGTATTGTCGTTGGCATTATCATCTTGGTTTTATTTGCAGACCAGTGGCTTAAATTTTGGGTTAAAACCAATATGCAACTTGGCGAAGAATTTTCTATTCTTGGGTTGAATTGGGCTTACATACACTTTGTCGAAAACCCAGGAATGGCTTTTGGCTTACATTTTGGAGGATCCTGGGGCAAGATTTTACTCACCGTTTTTCGATTGGTTGTTGTAGGGGTTTTTATTTATATGTTGAGAAGCATCCTGCAAAGTCAAAAGGCAAAACCGCTTTTACTCATTAGCATTGCGCTGATCATTGCCGGGGCATTGGGCAACATCATTGACAGTGTATTCTATGGCGCTTTATTCAGTGCTTCGGGCTATCATGGAGGATTGGCAGAATTTCTACCCGATTCCGGTGGATATGCACCCTTACTTCAAGGCAAAGTGGTAGATATGTTTTATTTTCCGCTTTACCGCGGCATATTGCCTGCATGGATTCCCTTCTGGGGTGGGGAATATTTTGAATTTTTCAGACCGGTCTTTAATATAGCCGATTCTGCCATTTCTGTAGGCATCGTCCTTTTTCTGCTGCACCAGCAATTTTCCGACGACGATGCGGCCGATGAGGTGACAGGTGGCCAGGGAACAACATCTGCTGATGATGCTCCTCTAGCCGATGCCTGACGACCGTCTTTTGTTTGTTTGCTCCGTAAATTTGTTTCTCCCGTAAGTTCTCTCTAGCCCTCTTTGATCAACTCTCCTGCTCTGCCTGAGCCAAAAACCGGTTGACAGCATGTACTACTTGCTCAATTTTATCATAATTGATGCTATAATACATGTATTTGCCATCCCGCTTAGCGTGAACAATTCCAGCATTTCTCATAATCCGCAAATGCTGAGAAGTGATGGATTGCTCCAAACGGAGCGTGTTGTAAATCTTGTTTACATTAAGTTCGTCGTGCTGATCAATAAATCCCAGAATTTTAATTCTGAGTGGGTGAGCCAAGGCTCTAAGAATTTCAGAAGAGACCTGGAGCTTGTCTTGATTGATCTCAACTCTGGTCCTCTTCATTTTATCATATAAGATAAATTTCTAATATGTACAAAGATGGAAAGATTGATTAGAAAATCAAAATATTAAAAGAAATATTAATATGAAATCACTTAGGGCTCAGTAATGTCTGAGTCTTTATGCGCGTCATGTAAAAAAGGGGGGAGGTATTTTTATTCCTATATAATATATTACGAAGCCAATTCATCTACCAACCTGGAGATTTGAGAAAGTCTCTCTTTATCCAGTGAGTAGTATATGTATTTACCTTGTCGCTCGGTCTTCACCACACCGGCCCTTCTTAGAATGGCCAAATGTTGAGAAGCTACAGATTGTTCCAACCTCAATTTGATATAGATATCTGTCACAGTCAACTTCGGGTGTTTCTCCAAAAGTGAAATGATACTTTGTCTCAAATCATGGTTTACAGCACGAAGCACAAGGACAGCTTTACGCAACTCGGAATAATCCAGTTCAATTTCCTTCTTGCCTTTTTTCAAAATGATAGAATCTCTATTCTCCTTTTTCATTTCTCAGTATTTGTTTGCTATCTGTGCTCCTTACTACTAAAACTGTTCCAAACTTTTACATTCTAAGTATTTCTTCTTCACATATATTCTTACTCTAAGCCTGACATTTACGCTTATAAAAGATTTTTCTTACGTTTATTGATATGTGGTGGCTTTAAATATAACGGTTTTGCCATTTCTAAAGGGGTAAAGTCCTTGTTTTGCCATTTCTTATAGCCTACATTTGTCATTTCGCAAGCACTGAGCTCCAGGGGTAGTGCAACCTTTAGGTCGGGAAAGTCCTGAAAAAATAGATTGGCCGCATTACCTATGACTGCGGTCTCTTGCATTTTTTGGATACTAATAGATGCTCCTCTTTCTTGCTCGCCGATAAACATGGAGCGCATCTCTGACCACAGAGCACCACGCGCCCTATGATACCAGCAAGCATATACCTCGTTCTTTCGGGCATGATAGACGGACAGACAATAAGCTTGAGAAAAAGAGCGCTCCATAAACTGATGAAAATATAGCTCTCCTGCATCGGAGCAGATTAAAGGCACTCCAAGACCGAAACATAAGCCCTTGACAATACTGAACCCGATGCGCAATCCGGTGTAAGAACCGGGCCCCTGATATAGATGCACGCCGTCTATTGAATCATCAACTGCTCTAAGCGCCCTTTGGACCATCAAAGGCAACAATTGATGGTGGCTCCTGCTCTCATCACTTTCCTGGTAAAATAAGATACAGTCGTCCTTAGAAGCAGCTACTGAACAGACTCGATGACCACTGTGTATATGGAGCAAATAACTGCTCATTCGGCAAGGAGTATCTTGTTGTATTGCTCTTTATTCAAAAGGATTTCCTTTGCACGCAGCACTTCTTCGTCCATTCGCAGCCCGGACTCAATTTTTCCCTTTTGATTAAAAAACCGACTGATCACTTCTTTTTCAATTTCTCTCACTACCGCCTCTTTCTCTGATTCAATTAATTGTAGATCACGTGCCTTTCTCTCCGCAATAATATTGTTCAATTCGTTAACCATGATAGTGTCGCCGGATTCCACAGCCAAGGCTTTGGAGGCCCTAAGCTGCTTCTTGAGCTCATGATCTGATGTAAATGCCCTGTTTTCAATAAACTGTGTAAAAGCCTCAACATCCTCAAAATCGTACCTCGGCTCTTCCAAACTAATCTTCTTCTCACGCAAATACTGATTGACAAAGTGAAAAATATGTAAATCTTCCACAAGGGCGTCTATCAACTCCCTTGCATTGGAGGTTTCCAAAACAACGTCCGGCATTACTCCACCACCATCCTGTACTGTTCTTCCATTCTTAGTTCTGAAGCTGTTGCGCTCACTTTCCGGGACAGCTATAGGTTGACCATTTTCATCGTAACTTACTGCCTGAATACAGCGACCGCTGGGAATATAATATTCCGATATAGTTAATTTCATTTTGGCATTGTAGCCGAGGTCTCGGTGACGTTGGACCAATCCCTTGCCATAGGTTCTTTGCCCGATAATCACTCCGCGATCATAATCCTGAATAGTGCCTGAGACAATTTCTGAGGCAGAGGCAGAGTGATCATCAACGAGTATCACAAGAGGCGTTTTCATATCCATGGCTTCCCTCCTGGTACTGTATGATTGATCCCAATCAATTACTTTGCTCTTGGTCGTTACAATCAGGATATTTTTGGGCAGGAACAAATTACACAGCTCGACAGCCTCATGTAATAATCCCCCGCCGTTTCCCCGCAAATCGAGAATATATCCTTTCACATCTTGCTCACCACTGGACATCTGCCGATATGCTTTTCGGACATTTGCCGCTGCATTTTGGGTGAAGGTAGATAAGTTCGCATAGGCAACATTTCCTTCCAGCATTTCAAAATGTGGCACATTATTAATGGACAATTCATCTCGAACCACTGATACCCCAGACGTTTCATCTGTCAGGAAATCTTTTACCCTCAAATTGACCTCAGTTCCGGAAAAACCCTGTAAAACATTGTCCATTTCCTGGGCATCTTTGCCCTGCGTCGATCTGCCATCCACTTCTAAAATTTCATCCCCTGCCTTGAGTCCGGCCTTGTCGGCAGGTCCATCATCGTAGACTTCTACGATGACCGGAAAATCGCCACTCAATTTGATGCGGGCACCAATACCACTGAAATTGCCCTCCTGCTTGAAGCGATAAGATTCTATTTCCGATTCAGAATAATATACCGTGTAAGGATCCAGAGAGCTCAACATGGCATCGATTCCCTTTTCCATTAAACTTCCCGGGTCGAGGTCATCTACATAATGGGTATTGATCTCTTTGAATACTGTCGTGAATATTTCAAGATTCTTGCTGATCTCAAAATACTTACCCCCTGTCTGGTAGGTGAAACCCGTCAATACAGTCAAGCCTATAATCAGGACGAACTGCAAGACGATCAACTTATTCTTTTGCATAATGCATTCATTTAAAAGTCTGGACGCTCATTGATGGCTCGCTCTAAGTGAGCACGGACAAGCTCCTCGGTTTGCTCGGGGGCATCGGCATGTATCCAGTGTCCCGCGCCTGGAATTATCTCTAGGCGTGCTTCAGGAAAAAAGCGTCTTATATCAGGCAAATCACCCTCTGAAAGATAATGCGATGCTCCACCCATTAGGAACGATGTCGGTCCGGAAAACGTATGTGTACTTTGAACAGGTGCAAGTATCTCAGAATAACAATTTCTCAAGACATCCAACTGAAACTTCCATTCAAAACCACCATCTTCTTTGTTTCTTTTTAGATTTTTCATGAGAAATTGGACAATACTTTCAAGCTCTAAGCGCTCTTTCAGAAAATCGTGTAATTCTTTCCTTGACTTCGCTTTTGCCACGGGTGTTTTGCTGAGGGTCTCCAGGATATATTCATGTCCTCCCGGGTATTGCTTAACTCCCATATCAGCAGCAATAAGAGATTTTACCTTACCGCTGTATTCAAGAGCGAGATACATAGCTACCTTGGCACCCATGGAATGCCCCAGAACATGAGCTTCAAATAAGAAATTTCGATCCAGGAATTCTGAAATGTCCTCCGCCATGACACGATAGTTGTGCTCTTCGTCTCTGGGTGATTTACCATGATTCCTTAAATCCACCGTGATTACCAAATAATCATTCTCTAATCGACGGGCAAAACTTTTCCAGTTATCCAACATACCAAACAGTCCGTGCAAAATGATCAGCGGTTCTCCTTGTCCAAATGTTTTATAATTCAATTCAATTCCCAATTCGACTATTTTATATTAAAAAGCCGCAACAAACTAAAAAGTTTGCTGCGGCAATAATTTCTTTAGCTGTAACTGGTCTACCCCTCAAGTGCAGCCGCACCACCAACAATTTCTGAAATCTCTTTGGTAATCGCCTCTTGTCTGGCTTTGTTATAGGTGATTTTCAATTCTTTGATTAGATCATTGGCATTTTCTGTAGCCTGATCCATGGCGGTCATCCTCGCACCATGTTCAGAGGCGCTTGTATCCAAAATATACCGCTGTAGCTGCGAAATAAGAATCTTTGGAACAAGTTCATTCAGCAATTCATCCTGATTCGGCTCAAATATATAATCCGCTTTTGTCTCACTTGCCCCCTCTTCTTCCAATTTTTCGACAGGCAAATATTGCTCGATAGTAGGAATCTGCAAGGCAGCATTCTTGAATTGGCCATAAACAACTTCTACAAGATCGTATGTGCCATCTGAGAATGAACGCATAAGGTACTCGCCAAGCGCTTTAATGCTCTCGTAATCATACTTTTCTATCAAGGAAATATAATCCTTGTAAAAATAGCCATCAGTATACCTTTTCTTTAAGTAGTCCGCCCCTTTCTTACCAATACAAAGAAAGTCTACTTTGCCGTGCTTAAGATGCTCCTGGTGGTTCTCCTCCAGGTGCTGAATTGTAGATTTTATAATGTTGTTGTTAAACGCACCACATAGACCTCTGGAGGAAGTCACAACAATGACCGCCATGCGATTTACATCACGTTCCACGCCAAAGCTACCTACCTGGTCTCCTTCTGTATTGCTCAGGATATTACCCAATATTTCCTGCAGCTTTTTGGCATAAGGTCTCATTTGTGTAATCCCCTCCTGAGCCTTCTTCAACTTGGCCGCAGATACCATTTTCATGGCTTTCGTGATCTGCTGGGTACTGTTGATCGAGGTGATTCTTTCCCTTACTTCCTTGAGATTTGCGCCCATTGACTGCTGGCTTTATAAGTTAGATTGATTAATTGAACTGACCCGATAGTTCTTCAGCTAGTTTTTTACAGGTGTCTTTGGCCTCATCGGTCAATTTACCTGCCTTAAAAGTTTCCAATACTTCCGGGTATTTCTTTTCAAGTGTATCCAAATAAAGTTCCTCAAATTCCTTTACCTTCTCCACAGGGACATCTTTCAAGAAACCGTTGGTACCCAGGTAGATAATCGCCACCTGCTTTTCAACAGAAAGAGGAGAATACTGTGCCTGTTTCAACACTTCCACGTTTCGCTTACCTTTCTCCAAAACAAATCGGGTCGCTGCGTCTAGGTCAGATCCAAACTTAGAGAAAGCTTCTAACTCACGGTACTGGGCTTGATCAAGTTTCAATGTACCGGCTACTTTCTTCATGGACTTAATCTGAGCAGAACCACCCACACGAGATACGGAGATACCCACATTAATTGCAGGTCTCACACCCGAGTTGAAGAGGTTAGATTCCAGGAATATCTGGCCGTCCGTAATGGAAATTACGTTAGTCGGAATATAGGCCGAAACATCACCAGCCTGGGTTTCAATGATCGGCAGTGCAGTCAATGACCCCCCACCTTTTACCTTTCCTGAGTTTTTTAGAGACTCAGGCAAATCATTCATTTTTTGTGCTATTTCATCATTATCAATGACCTTGGCAGCACGTTCCAACAAACGAGAGTGCAGGTAGAAAACGTCACCTGGAAATGCCTCACGCCCAGGAGGCCTTCTCAACAATAGGGATACCTCACGATAGGCTACCGCTTGCTTGGATAAATCATCATACACAATCAGGGCAGGTCGACCTGTATCCCGAAAATACTCCCCGATGGCCGCGCCAGCAAATGGCGCATAAAATTGCAGCGGAGCGGGATCAGCAGCACTTGCAGAAACAATGACGGTGTATTCCATGGCTCCGTTCTCTTCAAGAACCTTGGCCACCTGAGCCACTGTAGATGCCTTCTGCCCGGAAGCCACATAAATACAATAAACAGGCTCTCCTTTTTCGTAGAATTCCTTTTGATTGATAATGGTATCAATCGCAATTGCTGTTTTACCTGTTTGACGGTCACCAATGATCAACTCTCGCTGACCTCTTCCGATTGGAATCATGGCATCAATGGCTTTGATACCTGTTTGCAAGGGCTCATCCACCGGCTGTCTGTATATTACACCAGGCGCCTTGCGCTCAAGTGGCATCTCATACAACTCACCTGTGATTTCACCTTTACCGTCTATTGGATTGCCAAGAGTGTCTACCACGCGGCCAAGGAGCCCTTCACCTACACGCAAGGAAGCGATACGGCCGGTCCTCTTCACGTTAGACCCCTCACGAATATCGTCAGAAGGCCCCATGAGTACAACACCAACATTGTCCTGCTCCAGGTTCAGAGCAATAGCCTGAACACCATTGTCGAATTCGACAAGCTCACCGGCTTCAATGTTGTTCAATCCGTATACACGGGCTATACCATCACCTACCTGAAGTACTTTTCCAACCTCTTCCAATTGGGCCGTATTCTCCATACCGGAGAGCTGGTCCCTAAGAATTGTGGTGATTTCATCCGGCTTGACACCCTTCATATCTTTCAAATTTTATTGGTTCGAATATGATTTTAAAAGTTTGGCTAATTTGCCTTTAACGCTTGTATCTATGCGTTGATTATTGAATTCGAGAATAAACCCTCCGACAAGGGACTCGTCCACATGCTGTCGAATCTCGAGTTGTTTTCCCTGGAAATAGTCATTACTGATCTTGTCAGTCAATTCCTTGAAAGCACTTTTGTCCAAATCAGCAGCGGTAGTTAAGTCCACCGGCTGAATGCCTTTCCGCTCATTGTACTGATGCACAAAGGACTCCACAGCTTCCGGCATTAATTCTTCTCTGCCTTTATCAATAAGCAAATAGAGAAATTTAAGGCTCAGTTCATTGACCTCATTCTCAAATAATTTCTTCAATACACTTTTCTTGGTCGCTGCTTCAATAATAGGACTCATCAAACTTTGCCTGAGCTGCTCGTGTTCCAAGGTTGCCCCAACGAAATCCATATCCTGGCGGACTCTTTCCTCGATTTTCTGTTCAAAAGAAAGGTCTAAAAGGGTCTTAGCGTATCTCTCAGCTGCTTGCTTTAATGACATTGGTCAATATTTCTTGATTCAGCTTAAATTGATTTCACTCAAAAGGCGATTGGCATAACTTGCCTGGTCTTCTTTATTGCTGAGTTCCTTTTGTAACACTTTCTCTGCAATGGCTATGGCCAGCGCGCCGGCCTCTTTTTTCACTTCCCCAATGGCCTTATTCTTTTCAGATTCTATCTCCTGCTTGGCATTGGTAATCTGGCGACTCGCCTCTTCTTTAGCTTTGTCTTTGGCCTCCTTAATAATGGAATTTCCCATTTCCTTGGCTTCAGCGACAATTTTTTTGGACTCTTCTCGTGCCTCGGCTATAATTTTATCATTCTCCGCCTTCAATTCCAACATCTCCTTTTTGGCTTCCTTAGCCGAATCAAGAGACTTCTGTATATCGTCTTCTCTTGAACGAAGCGCCGTTACAATTGGTTTGAATGCCAGCTTGCCAATGATTCCCCAGAAAAGCAAAAAGATAACCAGAGACCAAATAGCCAGTCCCGGGCTGGGTTGAAACGGGGCAAATAAAAGAATATCGTACATAATCATCTAATTGAACAATTAAAAAAAGTCGCCCGTCAACCAACCGTTGACAGGACGACATCTTCTTTCTTAGGAGAAGAAAATTGACAAAAGGATCGCGATCAATGCGGCACCCTCAACGAAGGCTGCCATCAAGATCATCGCACCTCTGATATCACCAGAAGCTTCAGGCTGTCTCGCAATGGCTTCAACGGATTTACCTCCGATTTGACCAATTCCGATACCAGCTCCAATCACTGCCAATCCTGCTCCAATAGCTGCTAATGTTCCAGTCATTGTATATAATTTAAATGATTTAAATTCTTCTTTAATGGTGTTCTTCAATAGCTGCTCCTATATAAGATGCAGACAAGATGGTGAACACGTATGCTTGTATAAAAGCCACGATCAACTCAATGGCCATCATAAATAATGTCAATGCAACGGACAATACCGAACCTACGGTACCTCCTGTCATATTCTGCCCGGAGTCCCCGAAAATGAATATCAATCCGATAAAACTTAAAATGGCGATGTGACCAGCCGTTATATTTCCAGCCAAACGCAGCATTAAGGTCAAAGGCTTAATGAACATTGACATGAGCTCAATAACTGCCAGCAATGGTTTTACAGCAACCGGCACGCCCGGCATCCACAATATATGCTGCCAATAGTGTTTGTTTCCTGAGAAATTGACGATCAAAAAAACCAGTATGGCGAGGACCATAGTTACCGTCAAACTACCGGTGACATTGGTGCCTCCTAAGAAGGGCACTTGCCCCCACAAATTCAACCCAAGGATAAAAAAGAATATACTCAGGAGAAGTGGCATATATTTCGCGTATCTGTCCCGCCCCAGGAAAGGAATGGCCACTTCATCCCTGATGTAAAGTATGACCGGCTCCAACAGAGACTGAATCCCCCTGGGCGCTTTACCTTTTCCGTTCTGGTAAGCCCTGGCGATCCATCTGAAAATAAAGAAAAAGATAATCAGGATCAAGATCATCGAAGCGACATTCTTCGTAATGGATAAATCGTAAAAACTCGTAATTGCCCCTCCAAGAACTCCTCCGTCAAATACGGTCTTTTCTTCCAATTGCATTTTCTCACCCTCGTAACACACGTAGCCGATGGATCTTTCTTTGCCATCCACCTCAATCTTTTCATGCGTGAACCCACCGACATGTACCTGTCCTTCGCTCGGAAATTCTTCAGCAATGACACGCTTAACAGCACCTTCATGCAAGACGTAACCGTTATAAGCCGCATGACCATTGTCGTGATGACCGGGCTCAAATTTGGAAGACATGAAAACATCCCAACCCTTATCTTTGGCATAGAGGATGCATGGAAGAGGAATTCTTACAGCATCAAGAATCGTGTAAACATTGGCATCGCTAATGTGATGCATGGCCGTTGCCTTAGGATCGTACTCTCCACCGTGATCACCGTGCCCGCCACAAGCATTGTCGTGGTGACCCTCGTGATCGTCAGCGTGATGCTCATCGCCCACGTGTTGTTCATGACTGTGATCATGCCCATTATCATGATGATCGTGGCTGTGGTTTTGCGCCAGGGAAGTCGCAGACAACACAGTCAGACAAAAGATGAGAAGAACCCCTGCAATTTTATGCATATGGCGTCATTTTTATCGCGGCAAAGGTAGTATTTTAGAGGGGCTTTTGAAAGCAGTAAGCCTTTTTTTTGCGTTTTCTGTCAAAACTTTATTGGGAAGGGGGAGCCCAAAATTGATGCCGGGCGAAAATAATTTGTAAAAAATTTACTTTACTGCCTTATTTAGCCACAGCAATGGCCCTTTTTTCACGGATAACCGTCACCTTGATCTGGCCCGGATACTGCATTTCGTCCATTATTTTCTGAGAGATCATGAATGAAAGATCACTGGCATAATCATCAGAAACCTTGTCACTCTCTACAATTACACGCAATTCCCGTCCAGCCTGCATGGCAAAGGCTTTCTGCACACCCTCATGAGACATCGCCAATTCTTCAAGTTCACGGATTCTGCTTAAATAACTTTCGAGGATTTCTCTCCTCGCTCCTGGACGAGCCCCTGAAATAGCATCACAGGCCTGGACAATCGGAGAAATAATGTTATTCATTTCAATTTCGTCATGGTGGGCTCCTACAGCATTACAAACAACAGGGTTTTCCTTGTATTTCTCACAAAGCTTCATCCCGTAAATGGCGTGGCTAAGATCGGTTTGATCTTCAGAAACTTTACCAATGTCATGCAACAGACCGGCGCGCTTAGCCAGCATAATTTCCTTTGGTTTCAAGCCCAGTTCAGCACTCATTAATGCGCACAACTGAGCTGTCTCGATGGAGTGCTTTAGTAAATTTTGCCCGTAGGAGGAGCGGAAACGCATCCTACCAACCATCTTCACCAGCTCTGGCACCAATCCATGAATGTCTAAATCTATAATGGTGCGCTCTCCGATTTCTACAATTTGCTCCTCCAACTCATTGCGGGTTTTCTCCACAACTTCTTCAATTCTTGCCGGATGTATCCTACCGTCTGCTACTAATCTCTTAAGGGATAGTCTTGCGACTTCCCTTCTAACAGCGTCAAAGCTGGAAATGACAATGGCCTCAGGAGTATCGTCCACAATAATTTCTACTCCGGTTGCCGACTCCAGGGCACGAATATTTCGCCCCTCCCGACCAATGATCTGGCCTTTGAGATCGTCCGATTCCAGGTTAAATACCGATACGGTATTCTCAATTGTATATTCAGCGCACATTCTTTGGATTGTTTCAATAACAATCTTCTTGGCCTGTTTATTTGCATTGAGTTTTGCCTGAGAAATGGTGTCTTTTACAATACTCATGGCATCAGTTTCTGCCTTGGCACGCACGGCCTCAAGTAATTCATCCTTGGCCTCTCCCTCACTTAGCTTAGCCACATTTTCCAGCGCCTGAATATGCCGGTCATTCGCCTCTTCTAGATCCTTTTTCTTTCGGGCCACGACTTTCAGCTGTGTTTCGAGGTTATTTCGAACAACATCCAGTTCCATATCCTTCTCCTTCAGGGCATCTTCTTTGGACTTAAGGGTATCTATTTTTTCCTGAACGCGATCCTCTTCAGACTTGAGTTCTCTTCTGAGGTTTTTCACCTCCATTCGCTCTTCTTTGAGCTCAAACTTGGCTTCACTTTTATACTCTTCATAGTCCGCCTTGAGTTTGGCAAACTTGTCTCGGGCTTGCTGAATTTTAGATTGCTTAATAGATTCGTTCTTCTGCTCAGCCTTTTCCATCATGAGCTCAGCTTGGTCCTTGGCTTTTTCTACAATGCCCCTTGCCTTCGATTCAGCTTCTGCCAAAATTTGGTCTGCTTGTTTTTGTGCCTCCTTGACCTGAGTAGATTGTCTCGATTTGATGAATACAAAGGACAATATCGCAGCAACAATAGCCCCGATGGCTATTCCTATAAATAATTCCATATCTCTCAATTTAATAATTAAACGGGAAGGAATACAACATGAAAGGTCTGGTGCCTTATCAAGAAACGAGGGCGCTCAACTTTTCTTCAAGGGCATCTAAATACTGTTGAGACTCATCAGACAATCTGCCTTGCTCTAATTTGTAGTTTTCAAAAGCGTATGTCAAGAGCGTCATAGACAGCCAATCTGTCTTTTTTCTGTCTTTATAATTAATCTGGAAGTGATTGAGCTTTTTATTGACTTCAGCAACCATTTGCTTGACGCTCTCCACCTCTGTTTCCTTTATTCTCATAGGAAACTCATCTCCGCCTATGATTGCCTTAAAATTTATCAAGCTTTCTTCCGCCATGGAATCAGTATTTATTCAACCACTCAAGACATTTATCCACCTCTCGAATGTAGTGCATGATTTCTGTCCTCATTTTGTCAGAATCAAGAGCACCCAATTCATCATTTCCTGCCACATTCTTTCTCTTGAAGCTATCAAATCTTTCTTTTAAGATATTGATCTCCTCTGTTTTGTTGTAAATATCGCTTTTTAACTCGAGATTTTCCTGTTTTTTTGTCTCATAATCCTTTTTCAACTGCAAGTGCTCCTTCTCAAGTGTCGAGAATTTATGCAGTATATTTTTTAGCTTTTCTTCCAGTGATTGCATGGTGGAATTATGTTTTACTTTCTGATGATGGCAGATAGGTCATTATTTAGTCCCTTAAGAATCTTATCCATGACTTTTTCTATCTCCCCATCGTTTAATGTTCTGTCTTTTCTGGAAAAGACTATGCTGATCGCATAGGACTTTTCTTTGCTCTCTCTCATTGCGTCATCTATATAAACGTCGAAAAGACCTATTTCGCTTACTAATTTACCACCTCTTTTTCTTATTACAGATTGAATCTCACTAAATTTTATATTATCTTTTATTCTTATAGCTAAGTGCCTCTCTATAGTAGGATACTTTCCGGGCTCTTCAAATATTAGCTTTTGATCCTGTAATAATTGATGCAATTCCTCAAACTCCACAACGGCAGCAAACACCTCTTTTTCCAGATCAAGCTTTTCAATGATCTCTTTTCTCAACTTACCTCCCTTGGCAATTGAAAGTTCATTTATTCTGAATTCAAAGGCCGGATGAAAAAGATGATGCTCCCCGAGAGCTGTTCCTAACTCAGCAGACAACCTGTACTTATCAAATAAGCCCTGCAACAATCCGGTGAGATCATAAATATCTGTATCACTTTCTTCTCCAGTAATCCAGTTCTCGGGCCTTCTGTGACCGGTGACAGCTATGATGAGTTGTTCCTTTTCACTAATGCTTTCACCCTCCCTTGTATATACGCGGCCAAATTCAAATACCTTGAGGTTGGGCATCTGCCGATTCACATTGTAAATCAGATTTTCCAGTACAGGGTGCACCATGTCAGGGCGCATTACATTCTGAGCAGTATTCGAGGTATTGTTAATCAAAACAAGCCCTTCCTTATCCTCGTAGTATCTGTCTTTGGTAATTGATACATTCATGACTTCGGAATAACCGCTACCCGTAAGCAATTGCGAGAGGGAACGCCGCAGGTCGTACTTGCCGTTGCCCTTCTCTGATGCGAGACTAAATTGCATGCTGTCGGTACCTCCTATGTTGTCATAACCGTAAAGTCTGATAATCTCCTCTACCACATCTATTTCACGGGTCACATCAGACCTGTAGGCAGGGATAGAAAGATCCCAAACCCCACTTTCCGTCTTATTAAATTCTATCTCCAATTGCGTGAGAATGCCTTCGATGGCAGCACTGGATACTTCTACCCCAGCCACCGATTTCACTCTCTTAGCTCTCAGCGTGCATCTATTTCTTTGTATTTTATTTGGATACTCGTCTATGACGCCATGGCGAACACGTGCCCCTGCATATTTTTCCAAGAGAGCAGCAGCTCGTTCAAGCGCGCTAAGGCAAATTTCCGGATCTGCATGCTTTTCATATATAATGGCAGCATTGGTGCGCAGTAAATGCCGCATGCTGGTCCTTCGAATATAAGCAGGGTCGAAAAAGGCTGACTCCAGGAACAAGGTGCTCGTCGAATCCTTGGTTTCGGCCTCTTTACCGCCATACACACCGGCGATACACATAGGTCTATTCTGTCCATCCTTTATCACCAAATCATCAGCGGCCAGCTTTACTTCTTTTTCATCGAGGCAAACAAACGGTGTATTTTCATTTGCAAATCCTACCCGAACGGAATTGTCAGCGATGACATCAGCATCGAAGGCATGCAGTGGTTGCCCAAGCTCCAGCATGACCAGGTTGGTAATATCCACGATGTTATTAATGGAATTGATTCCGAGGCTCTTTAACCTGTTTTGGATCCATTGAGGACTTGGCCCAACCTTGACGTCCTCCAATACGATAGCGCAATATCTTGGGCAGGCCTTCTCATTTTCAATCACAACTTGCCAGTCATCGAGACCTTCTTTTTCCAATGTTTTACCTGCCGGCAGGCGTAAGGGTGTACTTTGATCGCTTTCTGCTCCCAGAGCCGCTATTAAATCGCGTGCTACACCAAGGTGTGAAGTTGCATCTCCTCGGTTTGGGGTCAATCCTATATCTATGATGTGATCTTTCTCAATGTCAAATACTTTTGACAGCGGTGTTCCAGCCTTCCAGGTATCATCGAGCACCATAATGCCTTCATGACTCTGGCCAAGACCGATCTCATCCTCTGCGCAGATCATACCGTAAGAGTGCTCTCCCCGAAT
>DATFJT010000022.1:0-3989 GCA_035269065.1 Saprospiraceae bacterium
GTAGTCAACAATAGATTGTCACGGTCGGGCGCAAAAGGATTTGGGGGCATGATCAGGGCACGATTCTCAAAATTACAAGCATCTCCTTTTTCATTTGGCTGATGTATGTAATGTGCATAGGAAGTAGATACTAATCCACACACCAAGATCTTCCCATTGGGTAATCGCCACATCTGATCCATATTGGTATGTAAATTCTCACCCGCTAATTCTTCATAATAGCCGATGGTGTCTTTGTTTTCGAAAGGATTATCATCCATCATATCCAATTGCAAGACATATTCGGACAGCGCTATGTACAGAAACCTCCCATTCTCAGAAAACTCTACATCTCCCCCAGTAGATGGATAAATGCCTTCGACAGGTATAGAATCGACAAACAATCTTTCTGTTTTACCTGTGCATCGATCAAAAGCAAATATTTCTATCAGATGATTGAGCTCTTCAACTGATTGATTGAATAAACGAACAAGGTATTTACCCTCCGGATGCACACAAGTAATAGGTGTGCCACACACTCTGGCATTGAAAGGCGAAAAGTAGTTTTTACCCTCATAGCGCACTGTTTCCTCACTCACATCCACAGAAAAGATAAAAATAGAGTCTGTTAACAGCTCAGGAACCATAAACCACCAGTCCTGACCATTCTTCTTTTTTACACTCATCAATTGCTCGATTCCTTGATAATCCTCCAACAATTGTATCTTTTTTTCATTGTCTTTGATGAGCATTCTGCCCTCCCCATTTTGACGAATAACAGACAACCACAAGCCACTGCTGAAAGAATTTAGGGCATAACCTTTTTCTACAATATCCAAATCATACGCCGGTGAACCCAAATCTTCATATCCCTGTGAAAACATAAAAAATGTGGAGTCAGAGAGGGGAAAAAAATTTACTTTATTCCTGACCGACCAACCCCTCAAATGGGGGTAATACATATAACGCTGTTCCAAAAAGCTACCATGAAACATGCTGTCGCCATTGATGGCGGTGCGACCAATAGAATCATAAACATGCAGGCTATTGGTATAAAACAAAAATTCACCCTCAGCATTTGACATCACGGGGGATGCTGAGATTCTGCCATCCAAATTAAAGGTATCCATGACCAAATCCTGAAGAGAATCAACATATTGAAAGTGAATTCCGTGGTGTCTCGGAAGCACACTACCCGTAGTGTAATAATTGTAATCGTGCTTCTGACTATATAAAAAGCATGTGGTCAACAGACCACATGCCAGTATAAATATTCTTCCCATCATTTCTGTAATACGATTCTGTGTGTTCTAATGGATTCAGGTGACTTCAGGTAATACACACCAGCGTTTAGCTCATCTATTGAAAATTGCACCAGTGTTTGATTCTCCGTATTGAGCTTCTTCACCTTTCTACCGAAGGCATCAAAAAGGACTATAGTCTTGAGGTTTTCTTTGTTCAAGAAATTCACCGTTCCCATATTCGGATTGGGGAATACCTGATTAGTCAGCAAATTGTCATGCTGTAATGATCCTCTTGACAAATCGAGGCAATCAAAATTTTCCGTAATGTTTATACCATTTCTGACAGCAAGCTTCCGAGCCACATAAACAGCCGGGCCATCTGTACCAACGCAACCTTCTGCCAATGCTGTAATATCTTGTAATTCCTGGGCATTCAACTGGTAGTCATTGACCAATTGTTCCAAATACAACTCCATCATATATTGATAGTGTTGTTGCATGGCATTGTAAGTATTAGCCGTCTGCACAGCACTTAATTGATTGGCCAGTTCCTGGTGTCGAAGTGCGCTATACTGCGTAAAAGCAGTAAGTTCTCCATCTGTATAATTTTGGAAGTTTGCCAGATTTATCACTTCCCCATTCTGATCAAATTCTACAACAGGGACATCATCTACAAAGGACTGAGCAGGAAGGCTCTTAAAAATATCTGACATCAGTGGCAATTCTATGCTGTAAGCATTGTAAAAATTGCTCAGTATAGAGCTCTGGTTGAGATACTCCGGATGATCGTCAAGTATAGACTTGGCTACCATCTGATTCATCATCCAGTATCCATCCCCCTGAGTTATATTGATACTATCAATGGAGTTTTCCAGGGCTACGATTTCATCGTGTTCGGGTGTCAGCATGCCATCTCCATCCTGGTCATCATCCTCTGCAGGCGGAAGCAAACAGTCTGCTATGAAAACGCCTTCTGTTAATTCCTGAAACCAAATGGCTGGTGACCATGAAGAAGGGGTCAAGCCTGTAGCAGAAGGGTAAACATTCTCATCAGGTACCGTATATTTAGCATCTTCAACATGATCAAAATTCGCATTATCATTTTGAGCTCCTTCGATAGTATTGTTGTACCAGGTATTGCTCTGCTGTAATTGAGGATCTGACTGAGCAGTGGTGGAATAATACAGGCCGATGTCATTGTCTTCCATTCTATTGACAGAAAAATGCAAAAGCATGTTATTTCCTCGGAAAAATGCCCCTTCTGTTGCATTCTCCATTCTGTTGCAAGAGATGGTCATATTGCTTGATGCATTGGACAAGAGTCCTGTGGCTCCATTGTACATTTCATTTCCTTCAACTGTATGACCGGTGGACGTTGTAAATCTCATATTCATAGCTCCACCGTAAATTACATTATTTGTAATAGTGCTATTGCTGGCACTAAAACTCCAAATACCAAAAGGAGGGGCGCTATTTATTATTTCGTTTTCGTCTATAATTAGGTTTTCCGAACCATCATCCAAATTGATGACTCCGGCCAGAGTGTTTCCTGACACTTCATCAAAGATGTTTTCGGAGACATTTGTGCCATCACAATTAGATAAATTTATGCCATAGGTACCACGAGTAATCTCATTCAGCCTGACAGTACCTCCAACCACTTCTTCCAGGTGAACGACCCCTCTATGGTTATTTACTGGAGAAAGATCAATGAAATCATTGTTTATTATTCGGAGATTGTTCACATTATCCGAATAAACTCCTGTTCCTCCATTCTTAAACTCATTCAAACCTATCAATACAAATTGATTATCCGTTATGAATGGATTGCTTTCTACTCCTATTGCACAATCATCAAATTTATTTTCAATTACAATTAGCCGCTCGCCTCTGACATAGTGAATTCCGGACTCAGAACAATTATTAAAGTTATTATCCCTAACAAATATCCATGGAGCACTTTGCTGCGGGTCTTGCGGAATTAAATAACATCTGATCCCTATTTCCGTACCGTTAAAATTGCTGTTCTCACAATCCAAAATTCCGCCCTGAATGGTTATTCCATACTTACCATTAAATTGCGTGCCACCATCCACTGTCAGAGACGACTGATTATGTACTTGTCTTACGTTGGCATCGGTCCCAAAAAATGAACAATTATTGATCCAAACATCCGATGGTTGGTCTATTCGCACATAACTTTGATTGTAAAAAAAACATCCATGGAACGATGTCGTCGTGCCTGCAACTCCGGGTAATATTCCATCTCCAAGGGTAAAAGTAGTACCACTAAATGTATAACTATCCGGAGAAGACACAGCCAAAGTAGTCACACTTATCTCACCTCCGTTGTAGTCAGTTTCCTCTAGCAACCACAATTGAGATCCAAAAACTCCGTCAATATGGCAATTTTGGAAAGTCGACTCAGCCAATACATTAATAGTACCCAAGATAGAATTTATTGAAATATCTGAATCCCTAAAGGTGAATGCTCCATTAATATTGAAATTTCCGGTCACATTGATATCCTCCAATATTTCGCCATTAACGGGGTTGATTTCTCCGACCATGATGGCTGTTTGAAGGTCAGGAATATTTACAGATGTACCAACGTTAGCAGTTTGAGAATAAGACAAAGTATAATGAAGCAGCAAACCCAGCACTAAGCCAAATTTACCCCCCCCCAATTTGGGTGAATAGAGAAATAATATTTTTCATAAGTGTATTTTTAAAAAAATGATAAAATCATGTTTAGGTCACCAATCA
>DATFJT010000023.1:0-3989 GCA_035269065.1 Saprospiraceae bacterium
GAAAAACCGCCAAATCTCCGCTGAAGCATCAAAATCCTGGTTGGTCACACCGGAGTTGAATGCCGCTCCCGGCCAGGTGTGTCCACCATCAGTTACCTTGAAAAATTCAACCTGGGCACCATTTGTGCCGCCACTGTAGACGTATTGTTCTGCTGTGCACCCATCATTTGTATTTATGTCCGGAATATCGATAACACCTGCCTGATCACTGCAATTGTTTTGCTGTACCCAATAATCGACCACATCTTCAATGGGTTCGCTTATCGCCCCTCCATTATAGGACACCACACCATCAGCTGTTCCATGGATTTGCATAGCTGGGACAGGAGGGTTGGTCTGACATTCAGCCAACATGGTAGCGGTCATCGATCCCGTCACGGAGGCCACTGCTGCAATCTTGTCACTTAATTGACAAGCCAACAGATAACTCATGAATCCACCGTTGGACATACCTGTACTGTACACACGATCAAGGTCAATGGCATAGTCGGCCGCGAGAGAATCAATGAGTGCAGAAGTAAAACTCACATCATCTACATTGCTCGTGCCCCACCCTACGTTCCAATGCGCTTGGCCGGCAAAGTCAATGGTTCCCTGGGGATGAACCACCAAAAAATTAGCCGTATCCGCTATTGCGCGAAAATCACCGTAAAACATTTGTTGTTGTGCATTACTGGTGTAGCCGTGAAAATTGAAAACAAGAGGTATATCTTCTGTGCCATCATAGGTGGACGGTATGTAGAGAATGTATTCACGCTCAAGCCCGTCATGCATAATGGTGGCTGTGATGGTTTGTTGGGCAAAAAGTCCATTGAGGAAAAAAATGAAAATAAGGCCGGTAAATAATTGCTTCATGGTTGATATTTTTCTAAAAATAAGAATTTCTGATTTTATATGTTTGGGGATCTGCACACTATCTTCTATTTGTAATTGATCAAACTTCACTAATATTTTTTATCAAGTGCCCTAAACGTTTCTAATAATAATATTATCTTTCTCACAGGTATTAAAAGAAACATTCATATGGCTACAGACATTTCTATTGCTCAGGAATCCAAGCTGCATCACATCAGGGAAATCAGTGCCAAATTGGGCATTAAGGAAGAGGATCTTCACCTTTATGGCAATTATAAAGCCAAGATACCTTTGGATTACATTGATGAAAAGAAATGGAAACAAAACAATCTTGTCCTGGTAAGTGCGATCTCCCCCACTCCGGCAGGCGAAGGAAAAACGACCACATCCATTGGACTGAATGATGGACTTAACCGAATCGGAAAAAGGTCCACAGTCGTCCTTAGAGAACCCTCACTAGGTCCTGTTTTCGGCATCAAGGGTGGTGCCACCGGTGGCGGATACTCCCAGGTCTTGCCAATGGAAGACATTAATCTGCACTTCACCGGGGACTTTTCAGCCGTACAGGCGGCGCATAACCTATTGGGGGCTTTAATTGACAACAATATCCAAAACACCAATAATAACCTGAATATTGATCCACGGACCGTTACATGGAAGCGCGTGATGGATATGAATGACCGCTCATTGCGACATGTCATTATTGGTCTTGGGGGCACCTCTTCCGGGATTCCCCGGGAAACGGGATTTGACATCACCTCCGCTTCAGAAGTAATGGCTATTTTATGCCTGGCTGAGAATTTCAAGGACCTGAAGGATCGTTTAGGTAATATTTTCGTCGGCTTCACTTTTGACAAGAAACCCGTTTTTGCCAGAGATCTCAAAGCACATGGTGCCATGGCTGCTTTACTCAAAGATACCGTCAAACCAAATCTGGTCCAGACCATTGAAGGGAATCCTGCGCTTATCCACGGGGGTCCGTTCGCCAATATAGCCCAGGGAACCAACAGTGTCCTGGCTACGAAAATGGGCTTGTCGCTATCTGACTACGTAGTCACTGAAGCCGGTTTTGGGTTTGACCTGGGAGCTGAGAAATTCTTTGATATCAAATGTGTCAGTGCCGGATTGAAGCCCAAAGCAGTAGTATTGGTAGCCACAGTACGCGCGCTGAAATACCATGGCGGAGTGAAAGTGGCAGATCTCAAAGAGGAAAATGTCGATGCCGTGAAAGCAGGGCTGGAAAATCTGGAGAAACACCTGGAAAACATTAAAAAGTTCAACATGGAGCCGGTCGTGGCCATTAACCACTTTATTTCTGACACTGATGCAGAGGTAGCCGCCATACAAGAGCGATGCAATGAATTGGGGGTAAAGGCTGTCGTCTCTAAGGTTTGGGCTGAAGGAGGTGCCGGTGCTGAGGCGTTGGCCCGTGCAGTCGTCGATGTAGTGGATTCGAATGAGAAAGATTTCAAACCTATGTATGATTGGGATTCTCCAGTCAAAAAGAAGATTGCTTCCGTAGCGAAGAAAATTTATGGCGCCTCGGCAGTGGATTACACCTCTACAGCAAAGAAGGACCTCAGAAAAATAAGAAATCTTGGATTAGATAAACTGCCCATTTGCATTGCTAAAACGCAAAAATCGCTTTCCGACAATCCCAAATTACTTGGAAGGCCTAAAGATTTTGTCGTTACCGTCAGACAGATAGAAATTGCTGCCGGTGCCGGTTTCCTCGTACCCATTACCGGAGATATTTTGAGAATGCCGGGACTTCCATCCATTCCTTCGGCAGAGCATATTGACATCAGTGACGATGGGGTGATTAGCGGGTTGTTTTAGGCTTTGGGGATTAGGAACGGTAGGCCTGAAGTGATAGAATGCTGATTTGTCGTGGTGAATAGGCCGACAAAAGGAATCTACCCGTACAGACGGTGCAAGCTCCTGGATCAAAGCCTTTACTCCTACCTGAAAATCGTTTGAAATAAGAGGATTTCAGGCAGTATTACAATATCCGCTCTGGCACGGCCAAAATAGGGATCTTCGTATGGTAAGACATGCGCTTTGCCATACTGTAATGGAACAATTCCTGGAAGAAATTTCTCTTTTCTGTACGCATGGCGATCAAGTCAATATGTTTTTCCTCAGCATATTGAACGAGCCCTTTTTCGACGTCTGAGTTTTGGATATTTACTGTGGAGAAATCATCATTTTCGGCATACTTCTCAGCAATGGCCTTCATTTTACCAGTGATACTTTCTGTATTGCCAGTATCCACGTGCAGACAATAGAGCTTAGCTTTGAATATCTCTGTGAGTTTGAGAATGGCGTCAAAAAGGAGGTAGTCTTTTTCGGCGTGATCAGTTGTAACAGCGATGTTATCAATGGCATCGTCAAGTTCGGCTTCCTCAGGTACTCCAAGCACAGGACACGGGGCGTTCTCCATGACTTCTGCTGTCACTGAGCCGAGAAAAATCTCTCTTAAACCCGTTGCTCCTTTCGTTCCCATGACAATAAAATCTACGTCCTCTTGCTTGGCCATGCGACATATAGTGCTGACGGTAGAGCCCTCTTTTAGCAAGTGATCCATATCGACATTGGAATACCCGTGATTTTCCGCACTTTTACGCAGTTCCTCGACATTTTTCTTGTAGTCCTCGAAGGTCTCCATTTTAATACTCTCATAAATTTCCTGAGCAGTCATGGGCACCTTTTCTATTCCTGGGATATATGGTTTTTCATATACATGAAGCGTAATTACCCTGGCATTGATCTTTTCGGCCAGGGCCAAAGTATATTGATAGGCATTGGAAGCGCTGGTAGAAAAATCTGTAGGGAACAAAATCTTAGTCATTGCAAAGTAGTTTTTCGGCAATTTAAAGAAATATGCTCAAAATTAAGTGCTTCTATTTTAATTCCGTACTAAGATTTAGCAGCCAGAATTTGATTGACCACAGCACTTAAAGTCCTGCCCACGATGCGCTCACCATTTTCCGAAAGCGATGGGGCAGACTCACAAATATGATAATAAGACGGTTCAGTCTTACTGGCCATTCTATGCACTGCGTAGAGGATATCCTGGATGGGCATTCCGACCGGGTTCATGGCGCTGGAAGGAAAACCTGCCACCACATCCA
>DATFJT010000024.1:0-4726 GCA_035269065.1 Saprospiraceae bacterium
GTTTAGCCTCGATCACTCCCACCGGCTTGCGATCTGTAAACAATATATAATCAGCGGGTCCCACGTCTGTTTGATATTCTCGCACGGCCACACCCTTTCCGGCAGATAAATCCACTTCCTTTTTCGACTGCACAACCCAACCCGCTTCGACAAGCATCCTGTCGATGTTGTCTCGAGCCTTCTGCTCGGGATTTTGATTTAGGGTGTCAGGCATACCTCCTCATTTGTTTCTATTGAGAGCTATCCGAGCCAAGGGCTCACTTAGCGCGATCACGTTTTTATGGCAGTCAGTCTGTATTGACCTCCTTACTTGTAAAGATACAAAGTATCTTGGAAGGAGGATTGGGATCCTGATGAAAGTCATATTGTTAGAAGAGGAGGATGAGTGAAATTAGAACAGTCAAGCCAAGCGGTACGCTGACAATAGGAAGTATTGTCGCTGTAACTATTATCCCCTGCAAAATTATTTAGGGTATACTGGCTCCTTAAATAATTGTTTCAAGTTATTAACTTCAAGCTCATGACTTTTCAGCCATTCTTGAATAGTAATGTCTGGAACTTGTTTTATGTCCACATTTGAAAATTCTTTAAAGAAAGATCTTACACGAGCTTTCAGTTTCGCCAAGCCCCCGATATTTAAGATTTGGCCATTTTCGGGTAAAAAAGCTCCTTTTGCTAATAATCTCGGGTTAATCACAATTATTGGCAATACTTCACAGTCTACATATTTTTCCTCAAACCATCTCGTACTATTCAATAATTGCTCTGCTTCGTTTTGATGAATTTCAGCCCTTGTTTCCTTTGTACCAGATTTGCATTCAAACAAAAAGTATTCTCCCTTTCTAACACCCCACAAATTATCAGGCCCTTCTTTCCATGCTTCTTCTGGTCTTTCACTAGTAAATCCGATATTCTTCCCTATTGCTTCAAGAGCCAGCTCAAATTTTTTAGAATTAGGATTGAAATTTAGTCCCCCCAAGGTCAATTCCAGTTTTGCTTTTAAGCCGCTATAATCCTCAAACTGATTTATAAAATCCTTGATTCTTTCAATTCTCTTTCCTTCTACAGACAATTTTTTAAATATCATCCCGTCCTTAGGGCGTAAAAGTGATCTGTTATCTCTGTGCGCAGAAATTTGAAGTTTGTTACTATCAACTTTTGACATTGGATAAGTCATCCGAGCCATTTCCTGCTGGTAGTATCCCTTCTCTAATAGGTCATCACAATAGTATTGACTGATGATGTTGAATATATAATCTTTAGCTTTTGGATAGTTACCTTGGAGGTATGCAAGTTCTGCATTCCTTTCAATCTCTAAAATATCAAGAAGCGTATCATCCCTTTCTTTGTCATCAATTTCATTCATCTTAAACCTATAGAATTTTTTCCATCCTTCATCTCTTGAAAGCATTTGGTTCATTGCATCAATAACTATCTTCTTTGAATCTTTCTTATTTGCATCCTCAACCGCATATCTAGTAACTTCTACGCCAACATCAATTTGTTGCTGGGTTTGAGAAGAGAAAAATTTTTTAAACCTTGGATTCTTAACTGCACTAACCAGTTGCCTTCCGGTAAGAAGTATGAAGCAGTAGTCTTTTTCTCCTCGCACTCCTCGTCCGAGACCTTGTTCAATTTTTTGGGCTACTTTAATATTAATTAGTTGACTATCTGATCTTACATCTTCAAAATATTTGTCTTCGAGAGTTTGACCATACGGTTTATTATCAATTATTAGTATTCTACACGAATCATCAGATAGATCAATACCATCATATCTATTTGCAAAAACAACAGTTTTACTTCTTATTCCATTTTTGAGGTCATCTATTCGATCATTTAAATCACTTTTGTAAGCCACTACAGCTCCACAGTTTTCCCAGAATACAGCATCACTAAAGCTTGGAGTTATTGCAACTACACCGAAGCGACGACTGTCTACTTCGGTTGCTAACCAATTTACAATCTCTGTCCTGTTCAGTTTTTCGTCAATTTGGTATGGAATAAGAATTAATTTTTCGCCAGACCACTTTTCTTTTGAGTATACTAATGGGTTTTTTATTGTATCTGGCGAAATACCTAAACTTTTTACAAAAAAGGCATCGTTATTCGTAGTCGCAGACATCATAATACGGTGGCTTGCTCTTGAAAAAGAGCCAAATAAGTCAACCGGACTTAAATAGGGTTTTATTTCTATACTACTTGACGATATATAACAATTGCATGATAAAATTACATCCCTAATTATAGGCCAGATAAATAGAACATACTTTTCATTTTTATAAGCTATGATTTTTTGAACTACTTGCTCATAATGATCATTCCAAGACCAATATGGGACCAACATCACTTCATTTGATTCACCAGACTTAATCTCATGAAATTTTGCATAACCTTGAAGTTCAAGTGAATCTTTAAATATCACCAAAATGTCGTTGTAAAGATCACTTTCTTTTGGAATAGTTAATGTAGTTGCTGCTTCTATAGAGTCAATGCATGCATGGCTGTCATCTAGTACAATGGTTCCTACTTTGAGAGATTGATTTCTTAGGCCAAACTTTGTTAGCCCATTGAACAATTTCTGAACATAAGTTACCAAGATTGATGAATTATCCCAAAACTCATCTGGGAAATTATTTGATGAATCGAATTCACATGTTTTTATTCCAAACTGTTTCGCTTGTTTTCTTGTTTGCTCTGCCAAGTATATATTCGGACAAACATATACGACAGGATCAGTATTAGAATTGAGTCTTGACATTAGCATCAAAAGGCCGATTAAAGTCTTCCCTTGCCCGGTGTGAAGCTTGACAATAAGATCTCTCTCATCTTTGCGGTCAGAATACCATTCTTTTAGTATAGCTTCTTGCGAAGCTCTTAATGGTCCCTTGTCCACTAATCTGTCCAAAGTTTCATACAACATAATAGGATCTGTTGGTTTTCCACTTTGCTCCTGCTGGAGTCTTTTATTAAAATCAATCATAGTGATAAAAATTTTTTGGAAGATAAGGTTTTCATTTATGAGCAGTTGGGCTTAACAGCTCTAACCTGTCAGAACGAACAAATGTAGCTAAAATACCAAACCCCATTGTAAATTACTGCTTGTCCGCTTTGTTATAGCCTCTTATTATGAGCATCTACTTTTCTTATTTATAATCCTAGATAAATTGTTTCACGTCTGCAGCACTAGTTGAATTGTCAAAAGTTACCAATACTTTTCAATTTTGTTTTCTGTTCATGTTTACAATTTAAAGGGTCTCATGGGAATAGGTGTAAGTATATCGGTGTCCATTAACAATCAGCCAAAGGATATTTTGTGTTAGATCATTTTATGTTCTACCGCAACGTCTTGTGTCGCATGCCAAATTACACTCTCCAGCAAGTGTCGGGCCTGTTTTAGTTACATTCTGTAGGTTATTCTGTCCAAGTTAACACTCCGTTTATAAACTCGTTCAGAAGAGTTAATGTCGCTATTTTTAATGCTATTTTAACAGGTTTTAGTTATTGTAAAAAGGGGGGAGTGGGGGACTCGAACCCCCAGCCCTCTGTCCTGAATTCAGGTTACTTATTCTACAAATGCAATGCCTTGCAGTACGGAGTTTGGAACCATTCTCCCCACGAGGGCTACCCCAACTACTACAAATATGAAATTTATCATCATAATCCTAAAGTTTTGAGTTAATACCATCATTTTTTTCAATGTGGAGAACGCCAGAACTCCGAACACGGACATTGTCAAGTCAATAGTCAAAGTAACCTTTAAACTCAGGCTCTTTCGTCCCAATAGTTGGGACTAAGTTATCAATGAACGCAACTTTCATATAACACTTGCAACTCACTTATGCATCTAATTTCATCAAACATAAACACCAAAGAGCAGCCGAAATGCCTGGTATTTTCTTACTGTCATTTGGCCTATTAATCATCAAGTGGGTTTTATCTTTTTCCCGCTAAAATAATGCATATCTTTCTGTGCGTCTCCTTTTATGATTTAAGATTGGCTTTACGAGCTGCAAATCGGTATTGAGATTCTCATATGCCTTGCATCACTTCACTTTGTATGAGCTAATATAAGTTTTTTTTGGGACGAGCTGTCTGGCTTCGCTTTCTTTCCGACATACAAAGAGTAGATTTTTATCCGTGTCCGTGGATTTTCAAGCCTTTGGTCTGGTATTATTCCCCTACCCCAGCCAGTATATCTTCTTCAGCGGCACTCAGGCTCGTGTTTTCGGGGCAAGGCATCTTGCAGTGCTAGATGATGAGATGCCAGAGTCGATAGCTATCCGGATGAAATAATGATCGATAAAATGATGTTTCGTAGTACGTACTACGAAACAAAACTCTTTTCCTTCCTTCTAACATCACATTCCACTCCACACATCTGCCAATGACAGCGGAAAACCGTATCTTTAGGAGCCAGTAGATGCAAAAAAAGACCCTATATGGACGAAAATAGAAAGCGCTTAGTGCAAAAACTGGCTTCTTATAAAAAGTCGTAGATGACCCTGGAGTCATTGAGCGAAAGTATGCGACGGAAGATGGCGTCCATTCAAAAAGAGTAGGGAAAAAACGTTAACCCGAAAAAGGCGCGCCTTTTCCGCCCTTCGGGCCGAAGCTCATTCAAATCACTCATTTATAATGACATATAAGATTTGCAAGTGGCCAACTTTTCGAATAGTAATACTCAAATTTGGTTCTTTAGGTTTGAATGAGTTCGAGGGTTAAC
>DATFJT010000025.1:0-9310 GCA_035269065.1 Saprospiraceae bacterium
CGGAGCGAAAGTATTCATAAATAAAATCGCCAGCATCCAACCCTCCGGGTAGGCAGGGTTTAGCACTCGCACAATCATTCCAATTACGCCTATCATAAAGCCGTAAATATATTTTCCTTTATTTGTCCCGGATGCCGTTACTGGATCCGTTGCCATGAAAGCCATGGCAAATAAGAAACTTCCCATGTAAAACTGGTACAACCACGGTACACGCAAAAATTCCGTTGCTCCCCAGGCATTGAACAAGGCAGCTGTGAATAAAGCTCCGAGAAACAAACTCAAAATAATTCTCCAAGAAGCAATACCCGTTATCAAAAGCATGGCCATACCTGCGATAATGAGGGGTTTACTTGTTTCACCGATAGAACCGGGGATGGTACCCCAAAAAAGCTCCGCTTTGGTGTAAACCTCCTGAACACCACTCCAACCTTCGTAGGCAGCCAGACCGAGAGGTGTCGCTCCTGTATAGCCATCCATAACCAAGGCCTGCGGATTAAAGGTAGCCCATCCAAAATTCTCGAAAATTGGATTCAAAAGGCTCAATTCAAACCAATTGTAGTCGACAGCTGATCCAGGGTTTGTTCCAGTCAAACCTGCCACCCAAACCTGATCACCTGAAATAGTTGTCGGGTAGGCGAAGAACACAAATACCCTCGCCAGAAGGGCGACATTCCAAATATTCATGCCCGTACCTCCAAATGCTTCTTTTCCTATGATAACTGCGAAGGCCACGGATACAGCCAATATCCATAACGGAATATCCGGTGGCATGATCAAGGGGATTAAAGCTCCCGACACAAGGAATCCCTCTTCTATCGGGTGACCTTTCTTAGTGGCAAAATAAAACTCTATAGCCAGACCAACGACATGTGTGACAATGAAGATGGGAAGCAGTTTACCAAGGCCAAAGAGTAATTTCAAGTGAAAGCCCTCTAAAAAACCTTCATGCATACCCAGGGCTACAAAATGCTGGTGACCTATGTTATAGGTACCAAATACATAACACAACTGAAGTGCAAGCACAACAAAAACCATGGTTCTCTTAAGGTCCATACCATCGCGGATCTGCACACCGCGAGCGGAGGTCACCTTATTCGGAGTGAATAAAAAGGTGAAAAATCCATCAAAGAGTGTGTGCATGAATGGCGAATTCTCTTTGTCTGGTTCGAATTGTTTAAACTTCTCTGCGAGTTTATTCATTTCAATGATTTATTATCTTCTACAATGATCAACCCTGTGCATGTACTTCATCCAACCCCTCTCTTAGTATCTTTTGCAGAGGCATTTTAGAAGTACAAACAAATTCACATAGCGCTACATCTTCTTCTACCAATTCGCGAATACCAAGACCTTCCATTTTCTCGAAATCATTGGTGAGGATGGCTTTCATCAATTGCTGCGGATAAATGTCCATAGGAAGCACTTTTTCATATTGACCACTCACAACGAAAGCGCGACGCTCCCCGTGGGTATTGCTGTCTGCTTGAAATTTAACGCCGGATAAAAGGAAATTGGGGAAAGTTCTGGACAAACTGGGTCTCAATTTTTGGGGGATTAGCCAGCCGAAGGTCTCGTAGTAATCTCCTTCCTGAATGAGACTCAACTGATCATCAAAAACACCAAGGAAATTTTCCTTTCCAACCTTTACCCCACTCAAAACATCACCACTAATGATTCTGGTCTTTTCAGGATCAGATAACTCAAAATGTTTAAGGATATCCCCTATTGAACAACCCATTTTGGTCCGCACATAAGCGGGATTTTCAACCATATTGCCTCCCACAGATACAATCCGTGAGGCATCATAAATACCCTTGGTAAACAAAGCTCCCAATGTAATTAATTCTTGTAAGCCCAAAGTCCAAACAACATCTCCACTTCTTACTGGATCAATATGATGTATTTGCACACCGACATTACCAGCCGGATGTGGACCACTAAACCATACCTTTTCAGCTGGCAAATCATCCTTCAAAACCTCTGGCAAATGGTCATCCTGACCATTTACTCCAAGAAATACTTTGCCAGAAGTTAACTTACCCAGTATTTCAAGTCCTCTTTTTAATTCAGCTTCTCTCCCGTCAATAACCAAAGCGGTTTCTGGAGCAAAAGGAGCAGTATCAAAACTCGTTATAAAAATATTCTTGGGCTCTACTGTGGGATCAGGAACGATATTGTATGGTCGCTGTCTCAACATAGACCACCCTCCGCTTTGTAACAAGTATTCAATGATCGCCTCTTTATTATCTTCATTGATTCCCGGCATCGCTTTGTATGCCGTTTCCTTATCAGCCAGTATGACCACCTCGATGATTCTTCTCTTGGCTCCTCGATTCACTTCAATTACCTCTCCACTTACAGGGGCGACATATCGAATTTCCGGTCTCTTCTTATCATAAAAAAGCTCATCACCGGCTTTGACATAATCACCAATGTCTACCGTTAATTTGGGGATAGGGGAAATGCCTTCGAAGCTGGTAGGAGTGATTGCATACCGACTACCCTGAACGTCCTTGATTTCTTTCTCAGGATTACCCTCCAATTTGAGATTAAACCCCTTTCTAATACGAAAATGACGCTCTCCTTTATCCGATTGGAAATTATTTCCCTTTCCAAATATTTCTGAAAAAGAGGGCAATAGTGAGAAATTGGAGTCTACCTCACCTCCCAAAACCTGGCTTGCTTCTGTCCTTATCAATCTTTCACCCATCAATATGATGACCAAAAGCAACAGAACAACCATAGCAATAATAAGAGATGCAGCACCAGAAAAGATGCCGGCGTCAGACTGGGCATAAGCAGATATCGGCGTCACAATGCAAGCCGTTATAACAAAAAGCCCGGAACTAAAATTTTTCCAACTGATCATACGCGCAGTTCAAGTATCAAAATTACCGCAAAGATATAACCTTCTTACACTTTTTTGGTTACATCGAATTTGAGTCTGTGCCTATTTAGACGAAATCTAAATAAACCTAGTTTACTGAAAGATCATATACCTTCTGCCATTTCCGCCAGGCCAATAAGGCCATCAACAAATAAATCAGGGTAATACCAAGGAATATTTCTGCTGACTTCAAATAATAGATGAAGATATAGGCACTGTTAAGAACAATCCAATACAGCCAGTTTTCCTTTTTACGCCGAATCAACCAATAGGTAGCTCCAATAGCAAAAACCGTAGTGAAGGCATCGGCCCATGGCAGTGAAGCATTTGTGTAATCTTTTAGATAGAAAGCATAGGGAATAGCCAAAATGATACCTAAGAGTATCGTCAGCGCGTGCTGCTTCCATGTCATGGCTGAAATTTTCAATTTTTCATCCTTCTCAGGGCTCCAGTTATATAGCCCCCAAAACCCCATGGCCACGTAAAAAAGCTGTAAGGCACTATCTGCATATAATTGGTAGAAAGTATAACTGGCATACGCCCATAAGAAACAACTGACAATACCGAACAACCATGCATCCCATTGATTGCGGTATGCACGATAGATGTAAAGCACCCCAAATGTGAGTGCGGTCCATTCTATCCAGTGAATGTCCATCAACTATTTTGTAATAATTTTGGCGCGATACTCTAGTAAATGAGACAACTGGGCCGTATTACTGACTACATCAATGTCAAAATTATGCTGTCCGTCTGTTTCCTTGTCAGCACTTAATAGTTTCGCACGAATGACGCCTTTCTCTCCGGGAGCAATTGCATCCGTTGTCCATTCAATTTCCGTGCACTCACAACCGGTCACTATTTCAATGAGCAAATCATCTGTACCGGTATTGGTAAAGCTATATTCAAATTCAGGTGTCGTGCCACGCTCTACTTCACCCAGATCATGGAAAGTTCGTTCGAATTTAATTCGCGGGCCGGGTGTTGTATCTTCCCTCTTGTTTGAGGCTTTTGATTTCTTTTTTTCTTTTTTCTCAAACCTCTTCTTTTCAATGATAATCTCCGTCGGTCCTTCCAGGATCTTGAATTCCGTACGTCTATTGATTCGGTGCTCTTCATCCGTGCATGAAATGCCATTTTCACACTGGTTCAATAGTTGTGTCTCCCCGTAGCCAATAGCCCGAACCCGACCGGGATTCACTCCTCGACCAACCAACCATTTTTTTGCTGACTTTGCCCTGCGCTGAGACAATTCTTTATTGTAAGCATCACTACCGCGCGCATCCGTGTGAGAAGAAAGCTCTATAATCATCTCCGGGTAATCATTCAATAATTCCAGCAAATAGGACAGGTCGTCTTCTGCATCCGGAAGAATTTCATCATCATCAAAATCGTAATAAATATTATTGAGTCTTATTGGTTGATTGATACGAATAATTTCTTCCCCTTCTTTTCCAGCTCCTTCAAGTCCGTCTATAGGGGGTAGCACCAAAGAATAATTCAAAACGGTATCAGATTTAATACCTACCGTATTGATAATCATCGAATCAGGGAAATGTCCCTCTTTGTTGGCCACAAATTTGTAGTAAGACTCCCCATCTAAGCTGAAAAAATGCGTATATGAACTACTGCTTTTCTCTTTTGCCTTTTCAAATTGGCCTTTAGAACTGAGATAAGGCGTTACCTGGACATCCTGCAATTGAAATTTATCGCTGAAAGTTTCAAACTCCACAGCGATGGCCACTGGTTTTCTTTCTACCAAATAAATGTCATCACAGCAGGTTTCCGAGCGCAGGAAATGACCTCCCGGGCGGTTAGACAACAAAGTACCTGTTCTCCAGTCTTTTGTCCATTTAAGATAGAAGTCGTCCACCCTGGAATTGATAGGCGGGGCCATATTCACAGGGTTTGTCCAATCCCCTCCTGTCCATTTAGAAATGAATACATCCAAGCCACCTAAACCCGGCCAACCCGTGCTGCTGAAGTACAGTTCCCGACCCTGGAAGAAAGGCGTGATTTCATCCCCTGGAGAGTTGATTTTAGGTCCTAGATTGACCGGCGTACCTATACTATTGCGCTCCAAAGGTGCGTAATAAAGATCCAGTCCACCATATCCTCCGGGAATTTCAGCTGAAAAAAACACCACAGAATTACCTGTGTAAACGGCAAAAGAGGAATAGAGCATAACCCAATCCGATGGAAGCCTAAGCTCCCTACCGGCCATCCACTGGCCCTCGTCATTCTTTTTGGATACGAACAGTCGCGTACTTTTCACTTCACTATTTTGAAGATCAACACGTTGGTAGTACATGAAATTGCCATCAGGGCTAAAGCTGAGTCCGCCGATATTGAAATTTCCTTCGTTAATCGGTGATTCCAGTTTATTCTTTTCTAGCTGATTGATCGGAGCACCTAACTGAACCGTCATTATTTTCGCCTTTTCAGGTGATTTATTTTGCTTGATCTCAATGGGTCTGTTGGCATCTATCTCTGAAAAGTAAAGGGTGCTGTCTACATTTATAGCAGGTGACAACTCACCAAATCGCTTGTTAATGATATCTCCCGCATTGTACACTTTAAATTTGGGGTCTTCTCTCAGGCCCTCTGCAAGAACCATACCTTTGAGTTCTTGCTCAGCAAGCCATTTGAGGCTATCACCTGGGGCACTTAATGCGGGACGAAAAGCCTTCCGAGCCTCTTCGTAGTTCCCGAGCATCTTATTCATTCTTCCCCATTCGTAATACATGTCGTATTTGCCCTCCGGCATTTTCCTCAAAAGTCGATTATAGTAGAGACGGGAACGATTGTAATCCCGGATTTTATAATAGCAAAAGGCCATCTTTCTATAGAGTTCATCGTCTTTTTCCTCGTTGTAAGCTTCACGAAAAAAGTCTATGGCGCCGTAATAATTCTTATTCTCAAGGGCAGTTTCTGCAGCAGCAATATTCATTGCTCTGCTCGGGCGATTCAACGGCTGGGAAATTGCCTGGTTGAGACCAATGAGTAACAAAAAAGGGACAACAAGTTCCTTCAAAAATCTCATAGCATACTTCGTTTAGAATCTGGGACAGAAAATGTAAGGATTGATCTCAGGCTGTTTGTACTTTTTGAGAATGTAAAAACCACCAATTTCAAAGGTGACGGGATTGTAGTCCGACAATTGCGAAGTGGTCAAATCATAACTCATGCCAATACGCCAATCAGGAGTTTGCAACCCGAGGTAAAAAACGAGTGCATCCTGCAATCTGTACCCGACACCAAATTGAGCCTGTTTTTCCTTTTTAAGCATTTTATACGCATTGAGCCCAACCAGCATTTCATTGTCGGATATGATGGATTGTATAAGAAAGAGGGGTTCTATGTTCCAATTTTCGTTGATATTGATCATGAAGCTACCGCTTGCCACGCTCTTTCTAGGGATCATCGTTTGTCCGAGAGAATCTGCTGACTGTAGCAGGCTGACTTCCGGTTCATTCAAATGGTACATCGCATAACCTATATTAAAACTCATTCGGTCATTCATTCTCTGCCTCCAATTGATGCCCGCCGCCCAGTCTGAATAGCCTTCGGGTTGACCAATTAAATCTCTCACCTCTCTAGTTGGTGCCCCCCTCAATTCATCCTCAAACCTGAGATTGGGATCTATACTTTTTCGGCTGGCTCCTGTTTGCAAACCTATACTGATCACATTGAATGGATCTTCACCTAAAGAAAGATGGTAGGTAAGACCAATATTGAAATTAGTAGTGGTGATAGGCGACACGCCTGCTGCATCATTAACCAGTCCTCCTCCTATACCAATCCAGTCCTGCTTTCTAATGCCCGGCATTACAGGTGCGTCCACATAGATTGACGGTGTATTAAAACCGCTTTCAGCCAGATTTCCCAGCCATTGTCCTCTGTAGATACCTCCAAAGCGTACCGTCCCCTCAAACAAACCCACCTGGGCAGGATTGGTCGTATGCGGACTCAGAAAGAACTGAGAGTAGTGAATCTGCTGGGCATCAACATACTGTTGAAAATACAGGAATAGAATGGCAGATATGACCAGAATCTTTCTCATAAGGTGGAATTTCCATCAAAAGGTAAGATAAAAATAATCTGATAGACTAATCAAACCGACAGAGAATTTAGTGCCTCGATTACTTGCAGGGTTTCGATATCACGCATGCATCGAAAATGTTTTTTAGGGCATTGGTCATAGCCAATTTTTGAGCAGGGTCTACAAGAAAGCCCCACAACCTGCAGACTAAGCCAGCGGGCTTCATTGCCCGGCATGTAAGGATACATACCAAAAGCCGGAATGGTATTTCCCCAAAGAGCGACAATCGGCTTTTGAAAGGCAGCCGCAATGTGCATCATTCCCGTGTCGTTGGTTACGACTTTAGATGAATATTTTACAACCATGGCAGACTCGGAAATACTCAAATCCCCGCAGGTATTGAAAACGTGGCTGAAGCGCCCAGCCAGTCTCTGGCCCAACTCTTTCTCATCAGGACCGCCTACCAATACCACCTGAGAAGTCATGCGCTGCAAGACATCTGCAATTTTATCCTCCGGATAGCATTTCGTTTTATGCGCGCCACCCAGGACCCAGACGATATAACTATCGCTTTTCATGCCCTGTCTGTTTAAGAAAGACCTGGACGAGAAAGAAAAGCCCTTAGAAAAATAAAATTCCAAGCCGAGTTTATCTTTTATTAGGGACAATGGTTTAAGGGCCTGAAAGTACCTGTCTACGATGTGTACCTCGGGTAAAAATTTCTCATCAATATGTACAGCCAACCATTTTTGCCAGTTAATCTTCGGAAAAGTAGAATGCTTGATACCGAGTTGAAATTTGAGCCTTGCTGATCGAAGGTTGCGATGTAAATCCACGATGTGTTCAAATCTTTCCTTTCTAAGGCCATCAAGCATCAAATTCCAGTCTTCTCGCAAGAAATGCATTTTTGTAATGTAAGGGTTCCCCTCCAGGACTTGACTATAATTTTTTTTCGTGAGGAAATGCACCTCATGGCCATTTTGGCCAAGAACGCGCAATAAGGGTGTGGTGAGTACAATGTCTCCAATGGAACTAAATCGTACGACCAATATCTTCATAGGACGAAAATAATTCAATATCGACGATATAATATCATTGTTTGATAAATGAAAAAGCCTTTTCGCCTTCGACCAATTGTGCTCGAATGACATACCATCCCGGCTGTAACCCTTGGAGAGAAATGACTTGTCTTCCACCTCTGTATTCAATAAAGCCTTTCGCACGTCCCAGTACATCTTGAAGCTCCAAAGTCATCTTTTCATTCCGGCTGGACTCTATATAAAGCTCGTTAGTTGCAGGGTTGGGGTAAAATATTAGATCACTTGTTAAATTTTCATCCAAATCGGTGATGTCTCGTTCTCCGGCACTGAGAAAAACACCCCATCGGGCGGATCTTACCAAGTCAATTGGTTGTGATGAAGTGGAAATCTTATCTGCATCAACGGACAATGCTTCAATATCAAAATTGCTCGAAAATCCATCTGCATCAAAAGCAATCAAGTTATCCTGACTATTGTAATTGGGATAAAACAGGCGATCACTACCCAGTAAAAAATTCCCTTGCCTGGTTTCCATATTAGCAGCAACCAGGAAATTTCCAGTTTCATCTATGTAGTCAAAAGCCACAATGTAGGGGCTGTTTTTTGAAAAACTGGGGTTCCCAACACTGACACCCTCATCCAGTGCTGTAAAAAGTTTTTGTATGTCCCTGCCATCTGAAAAATCATTGCGTTGTCGATCCCATACCTTGATGAACCCGATGTCCCAGAAACTTAAGTCCCTGCCATCATTTGAAAACAGGATATTAAAGGCATCGTACATAATAAACTCGCCGCTGTAGTCCCATTCTAAAACATCCGCATAACGCACTTCTCCGGTAGAAATCCCTTCGGTATAGCTGGGATTAAAGAGCTCAAACTCCTGCCAACGCTCAGTGATGAAGTCATAAACAAAGATGATGTTTTCATCCACGTTTCTGACTGCTGCCAGTTTACTTCCGTCCTTTGAAAAAGCGGCATACGACCACTGAGGCGTACCCTCCAAAACAAAATCATTGTACACAGGCTCAGGACCAGAATAATCAATGAAAACGTAATACATGCGGTTGTCTGTGCCAACAAAGACCACTTCCTGTCCATTGTCTGTAACGCTGGGTTTGCTGGCCAGGTCTTGCTGAGAAATGCGGTAGGCCTCTCCATCGTCACTCAACAGATAGAGATCTGCCAAGTTGGGATCTGAAGCAATTAAAAATTCATTCCCGGGATTTAAAGGCAGGTCATTTTGATAATCATTGCCCCCTTGGTTGGGACTTCCAGGTATTCCCACCTCGTCACAGGCCCTGTGGCAAGTTGCAGCTGCCGCATCACCAAAAAGATCCTGGG
>DATFJT010000026.1:0-7281 GCA_035269065.1 Saprospiraceae bacterium
AAGGGTGACCTTGTACAGCCAGGTGATTCCTATCTCATACACAAACATGATGGAGAGTGGGACCCTTTAAAATATCGAACGGAAGAAGGTGTGGTGAAAGAACAGCAATTTGGGCCAAAAGCCTTTGGAGCCCTATTTTTCTTTATCACTGGTTTTCACGGATTTCACGTATTTTCAGGCGTCGTGTTTTTGATTATTATTTGTATCAATGCGGCTAGTGGATTGTACGTGGAAAGACGTAATGGTTATGAAATGATTGAGAAAATTGGATTGTACTGGCACTTTGTAGACCTTGTCTGGGTCTTTGTATTCCTGGTTTTCTACCTCCTGTAATTAAACAGCATCAAGTATTCAATTTATTAGATCAAACGGCAAATCGATAACATGGCGGAGTCATACGAAAAATCAAAGAAAATAGCGACGAAGACCATTCTTATACTGGCAGTGATAACTGTAGTAGAGGTTTTGCTCGCGTTGGCCGGAAAAGGCTATCTCATTTCAGGTTTTGAAATGTCGCTCATACTCATTGGAGGATTCATGATTATTTTGAGTGCTTTCAAAGCGTATCTCATTGTTTATGAATTCATGCACATGAAGTATGAAATGCCCGGATTGAGAAAGACTGTCTTACTGCCTACTTTATTGTTGTCGTGGGCGCTTATTGCTTTCCTCTGGGAAGGAGACAAATGGGGGGATCGTCGGGATGACGGGATCAGCCTGAAACAGGAAGAATTAAATGCTTTGGAGAAGAAAGATGAACTCGAAAAAGAAATTCAACAAGCAAAGCACGCTGATGATCATGACGATGGTGCGCACCATGGAGATGAACATTAAAAAAATTATAAGGCAGGTCTTTTGAACCTGCCTTTTTCTTTTCTGTTTCTATTCTACAAAAAAGATCTACAGTGAAAAACGGAGTGAGTATAATACTCGTGATGCTTTTGGTGGTTTTCCCATTGGTGTCCTATTTCTTTCTAAAAGGGGGACTGAATTTTTTTCAGAAGACATACGATGAAATTACGCCAAAAGGTGAATTGCCTCCTACCTTACTCGAAGCCGTGGATACACAGGGTAGGGTGTTAAGAATTCCCGAAGACAGTGTGTATTTGATTACCATGGCCATGGTGTATGCTGGAGAAGAAAACGAAAACTTTCGCCGCATTGACACCATGGCGCACAATCTAAATCATGCATTTAATGCAGATCGCAGTGGACTCCAGAAACCACTTGATTTTTTTCTTTTTGTGAACGAAGAATTAATGCCTTTGGCAGACAGCTTGTTAGGAAAGAGACCCTATATTAGATTGGCGCCTAGCTCTATGTCGGAATTGCGCACCTTGGGTATTAACCTGGGCATTTTGACAAGAGAAAGTGATCCCAGAAATTTTATGGTGTTGTCAGATCAGGTAGGACGCGTGCGTCAGGTGTACCTATCTTTTGATCCACCTACGCAGCGCGAAGTTTACAAGCATGCCAGTATTTTGATTCCGGCCCCCATAAAGAAGGATATCATATTTGAACGAGAAAAAGAACTGTAAATGAAGGATCACACATCTGCACGGGCTTTAGAAAAGAAGATGAATCTTGCTGCATGGGTGGTATCAGTAGTCGTCCTGGCATTGGTAGTATTGATGAGAAAGTACACGATTCCAAGTTCTATTGATTTTTCATTCCTGCCTCCAATTCACGCCAGTTTGAATGCACTTTGTGCGGTGGTACTTTTGGTCGCCTTGTATTTCATTAAGAATAAGAATGTAGAAGCGCACAGGAAGTCCATTTACGTGGCACTGGGTTTGTCCGTATTGTTTCTATTGAGTTATGTCCTCTATCATTTTACTACTCCGGAGACGAAATTCTGTCGGGAAGGAACCATTCGCATCGTATATTTTGTTTTACTCATTAGCCATATTGTGTTGGCAGGGACAATTTTGCCCTTTATATTGCTGACATTCAACAGGGCTTTTACAGGTCAGTTTGCACGTCATAAGAAAATGGCGCGCTGGGTTTTTCCTCTTTGGTTATATGTGGCCATTAGCGGTCCGATATGCTACCTGATGCTGTACCCTTGCTATTAATGCCTCAATCTCTATGAAGCCAAATAAACATATCATACTCCTATTACTTACTACTTTATTCATTTTGTGGTTGGCCTTGCCTGATCTGCAGGCGCAATGCCCGATGTGCAGAATGTCAGCCGAAAGTAATTTGAAAGATGGCGGTACCGCTGGAAAGGGATTAAATACGGGTATTCTATTCTTACTCAGTACTCCTTATCTCATCATAGGCTTTTTGGGTTTTCTCTACTGGAAGAATAAAAAGAAGGCATCGGATGAAGCATCCAATGCCCACTAAAAACTACTATTACTACTATCTTAATTCATTGCAATAGTTGTACCGACATACATCTGCCAACCACGATTGTAAATATCTGCGTCTATCAAGGGATCATTCAACCAGTTATTAAAGGCATGGTAATAGTTGGCACCCAGATTAATGTTCACTGCACCTGGTAAGTTAAAATTGACTCCAGCACCACCCATTCCACCAATTTCCCATCGATTGACATGGTCACTGCTCATGTTGATTTCTTCCCTCAGGAGATTGAAATCCAGCAGAAAACGAGCTCTGGCCTGTAACTCAGCACTTGTGGCATAAGCTATGGTTGGTCCGGCATGAACAAACGGTTGCACCCTGGCATTTTCTGCACCAAAGTAATACTTGATTTGCAGGGGCATCTGAAGGTAGTTGACACGGGTAGAAATACGTGCATTGGCAGGAATATCCAATCCCAACAGTCGAATGTCGATATCTTCTCTTCCGCCGAAACCCATTCTGTTAAATGCCAGTTCTGGCTGGAAAAAGAGGCCGGGAGCCAGCGGAATCTCAGTGAAAGCAGCAAAGTGAAAGCCGGATTCTGTGTAGCGATCAATAGTTAAATCCTGGAGCGCATCGATTTTGGCAGAGCTGTTGCTGTATCCCGCGCGAATACCAATGATATTTTGAGCCTGACTCGCAGTTATGGCCATCAGGAGTACAACGGTAATGAGCATGTACTTTTTCATAGTAATAGATTTATGATCAACTGTCTAGACAGAGCAGCTGATTCGTGAAAGAAAAGTCAAGGTATCCAGGCATCATCTATTGTTTTGAGAATATAACGAAGGACACGCAAAGACCTGAGTTACACTAGTGTTAAAAAAACTTACGGAAATATTAAATGGGCCTTCCCCATTTCACCGAAAGAGGCCAAAGAATAAAGACTTCACTTAGACAAAGTGTATTTTATAGCAGTTGAGCTGTGGCTAAGGGGAGAAAGAATAATGCTTTAATGGAATGAAAGGCTCATATCAGAAGCTGAGTAGGAATTCCGAAGAGCCTTTCGATTGTGTTATTGGAGTTGTTGTAAAGAAAGCCCCGGGTTTATCTCTTTTTCGTTACAGTTATCCAGAAGAGAAATAGCCAGGCGCTAATAAGGAATAAGCCGCCGATCGGGGTGACGGGCCCCAGAATACTCAGGGCATTTATATTCCATAGCTTATTGAGTACAAGCAGAAATATAGATCCTGAAAACAACAAAACCCCGATGATCAGAAGTACAAACAGGATTTTTTTTTGCCGCGGAGATATTAAATCCCCTGGCAACGCTGTAAGGCCGATCAAGGCAACAGCGTGAATGAGCAGGTATCGCGCAGCGGTCTGAAAGGAAGTTACACTTTCTGCAGGCACCAGATTTTTCAAGCCGTGTGCACCGAATGCGCCGGCAATGACCGCCAATGCTGCCAATAGAGCAGCTACTGCCAATATTTTTCCTTCCTGTTTCAAATTTTTAGTCTTTTAATGACCAGTCAATTGGTTTCTTACCTCTCTCTTTAAGGTAATCATTTGCTTGAGAAAAATGATGGTTGCCAAAAAATTTTTTACCCGCCAATGGGCTGGGATGGACAGACTCCAATATCAAATGACGCTTCTCATCTATAAGTACGCTTTTTGATTTGGCAAAATTTCCCCACAATAAAAAGACCAACCCATCCCGATGATCAGATAGCTTTTTGATCACTGCGTCTGTAAATTCTTGCCAGCCTATTTTTCTATGAGATCCGGCCTTGTTTTTTTCTACGGTCAGCATGGCATTCAACAGAAACACGCCCTGATTTGCCCAATGAGACAAGTCGCCATGAGGAGGTGCCGGAATATGCAGGTCGTTTGAGATTTCTTTATAAATATTTTTAAGGGAAGGTGGGACCCGGACACCCTTGGGTACGCTGAAGCTGAGCCCCATTGCCTCTCCGGGGTTGTGGTAAGGATCCTGACCGAGTATAACGACTTTTACCTTTTCAAAGGGAGTAGTATCAAAGGCATTGAAGATCAATTTACCAGGAGGATAAATTTTTTTGCCGTTTTTGATTTCCCGTACCAGGAAGGACTTAATCGAATGAAAATAGGTTTTCTGAAACTCTTCCTGAAGCACTTCTTTCCATGAATCTTCTATATGCACTTCCATATTTTCTCTGATTGTTCTGTGTGCGAATATAAGGTGAGATGTCGTCTTTATGATCGAGATAGATGGAACATTCTCATTCGAACTTTCATGATAATCAAGTGACTTGCATCTTGAGATGCCCACTCAATATTATTTCACTTTTTGATCAACCGGAAGAATATATACAGCTAAAAAAAAGTTAAAGTTTTTTGGATACTTGAATGAGTAACTGCTTTCTACTATTTTAATGTTATTAATCATCAATTCTACTCAAATGAGACCTATTTCAATTGTATCATTTATCCTGATCATCGCATCTTTTTATTCTTGTTCCGAAGAATTTGGAACAACTACGGTGACTTATACCAGGGCAGAAGCCGTTTATAAACCAGTTTCTGAGGTGCGCATCAACGAATTCAACAGTCCCGTGCGAAATGTGGAAGAAAAGGGCAAGATCTATGTTGGAGAAGATTATTTACTCCTGGGAGAACTGGACGCAGGTATACATGTCTTTGACAACAGTGATCCGGAAAGTCCGCAAAAAATCAATTTTATACAGATTCCCGGCAATTATGATTTTTTCGTTGAAGGAGATAATTTGTATGCCAATAACTACTTTGATCTGGTTAAATTGGATATTTCTGATCCTTCCAATGTTCAATTGGTCAATCGCCACTCCAGTGGATTGATTAAAGATGAAAGCATTAAGTACCAATCAACGGATCCTAATAATCAGCTTGTTGGCTTTAGTTTTGAAACGATTACGGAAGATGTGGATCCCAACACGGGAATATGGGAATACCTGCAAAGTGGCCACAATACGATTTACTTCGATCACAAGGATGAGGTCATTCCACCTTCCAGTGTACCTTCCACTTTTGTAGGGAGTAGTAGTGGACAGGCCGGTACTACCAATCGTATAGCTGTTCACAAGGATAAATTGTATATTCTCATGAGAAATCGTATAGAGTACTTCGGTTCAGATTTAGAATCCCTTGGAAGCCACAATGTAGTAGGGTGGGGCCTTGAGACGCTTTATGAATACAATGATCATCTCTACGTGGGTACGGATGCATCGATGATTGTATACGAAATATCTGACCAGGAACTCCTATACCGCGGCCAGTTCAATCATGCCAGAGCTTGTGATCCTGTATTGCCCATTTCAGATAACATAGCCTATGTCACCACACGTTCAGGTGGTAATTGTCCGGGGGATGAGAACAGACTTTACGTCGTGCGCACCAATACAGCTCAATCTCAATACACCGAGCTACAAAGATTCAACCTTCGTCATCCATTTGGAATGGCTGTTGTAGACGGTAAACTTTTTGTAGCAGAATCAGAATTAGGTCTGTCTGTTTTGGATGCCCAAAATCCGGAGAACCTCAATTTATTGGGAACCTGGAATGGCCTGGTAGTGGAGGATGTATTGCCTCATCCAGCAAGAGAGGATGTTTTGTTGATCTCCACAGGACAAAGCATTGCGCAATTAAAAGTAGAGGACGATGTAGAACGCTATCGTTTACTGAGCAATGTTGCGTTTTAAATCAGGAACATGAATATTTGATATGTCAAAGACTGTCGGCAGAACACTCCTGCTCCTTTTCGTCTTTTTTGTTCCGTTACAAAACTATGCTCAAGGAAGTAAAACATTTCTTGATTATAGCCTGGTGCATACCAAATTTGGTGAACGCATTGCGGGTTCTGTGGTGCAGGACAATCCAATTGGGCTTAAAATTGTTCGGGCCAATCAGGATTCTTTGCTCGTCCAACATCGTAATATCAAAAAAATATGGACAACTCAGGAGGACATACTCGTAAGATCAGATGGAAAGTATGCCTTCCTCGATCACGTTAGTTTTGGTATTACTCAGACTTTCCTGGGTTATGCGCAGCAATTTAGATTTCAGTTTGGAATTCAGTTTGCAAGAGATTGGTATACCGGTATTTCTTTTGGAGACCATTTTGAGTTCTCGGATTTTCAAGGTTTTTTTATTACCAATTTTTATTTGAGAAAGTACTTCACTTTTTCTGATGCCCAACGTCTATTTGCAGGTGTATCCTATGGCATTTCCAGGGGCTCCGAATTCAATGCTTTTGGTGATGGATTTTCTGGTATACATACCGGGAATGCTGAATTGGGTATCATTTTCCTCAATCGAAAAGCAACCAAGTTTGAACTTGCGGGTGGGATGCATGTGCGAAATCGAGACAGCAGGCAAACCGTAAGGGATATCAATGGTAATGTTGTTGTATTAGATACCAATACCACGGCCATAGCCGCATTTTTGCGCATCGGCGTTATATTCAGGTTATTCGGTTATTGAATCTTTCATTTTCACTGCTTCCTTTTTGATACTTTTGAGTCCATGGAACACGAATTGGATTATTGGCAGGTAAATAAAACGGCCAGGGTAGTAAGAAATGGTCGAGTTGGGGATAACACCCAATACTTCTGGTTGGCATTACATGGTTCGCATATGACTTGTGAGCAAATGTTGTACAAGTTCCGCGATTTTGATCCTGAAAAACACCTTGTCGTGGCGCCTGAGGGTTTGAATCGATTTTACAGCAAGGGTTTTAGTGGAGAAGTTTTGGCGACCTGGATGACCAGCCGAGATAGAATCAAGGAGATCGAGGACTTCTCGGCTTATTTGAGTGATTTGTATCAACATTACAGCATACAATTGCCCGAACGGTGCAAGAAAATTGTTCTCGGATTCTCCCAGGGCGGCACTACGGCCTATCGCTGGTTGCATCGTGAGAAAATCGAACTGGACCTACTACTTGGTTATGCC
>DATFJT010000027.1:0-2655 GCA_035269065.1 Saprospiraceae bacterium
TTGGAATATGCTCTCTGACCATATAGACAAATATGGTAAGGTAGGAAGTGCATTTAGTCTTAATCCTCTTCTGATTGGAATATGCTCTCTGACTGCCGTATCCTCAATCACGAGGAGTACGGAGAATTTGTCTTAATCCTCTTCTGATTGGAATATGCTCTCTGACACAATCACTATGAAGTTTCACTATGCGACCACGACGTCTTAATCCTCTTCTGATTGGAATATGCTCTCTGACGTAATGATAGACAAGTATCGCTTATAAATGTTTTAAGTCTTAATCCTCTTCTGATTGGAATATGCTCTCTGACTCCAGTTTTTATAATTTTCTGGTTTTGAGTGTTTTGTCTTGTTCTGCAAAATAATATTTGCTCAGATTTCAAGAGTTTTTCTCTACTTTTTTCATACTTAAGGCTCTCCAGCCCCATCTTTTTTTCTTTTTATCCCATGACTGAACCGCTCTGCCTTTAACTGTGGGTGAGCCTGGCGCCCAATTTTTTCTTATGCTCCAAGGTACAAAAATATCTATATTTTCTTCGGTATTTATGAAGGCAAATTTCTTTTCGGGAAGGATAATTGCTTTGCCTTTGTAGGTTATTTTTTTATTCCGCTGCTCTGATTTATGTGGCTTTGTCGCCTCCCTTTCTAATTGAATAGCGTTTTCTCTATATAGCACTTCTAACTCCCTTACCGGAAGCTCCCTCGCTTCTGTGTAGTCCTTTGACATGATGTACTTTATAACTTGCCGATGATTAGTCATTTTTTCCCCACCGGTTGCGATGATTTGAATAATTTCTGTCTTAAGCCAATCCCATTCTTGCTGGCTTTCTAAAACGGGAAGTAAATCGAGTCGCATCTTGATTTGGAAATCTGCTTTGACTGGGATACTGAGACCACGACTCAGTGCTTTCAATGCTTCTTTATTATTTCCCATGGCTATGTAAAACTTCCCCATAAGCGCCCACACCCAAAATTGATCTCTTTTCCCGGGAGCAAAGGACTGTATTGCTATCAGGCCTTTAGGATAGTCTCCTGATGCGTAATGGAGTTTTGCCAAAGCATACTCTAACCAATTCTGTTCTACGCGCCAATTCAAGGCCAGTTGAATTTTCTCAATACATAATTGTATGCCGGACTGGCATGATTCTTTACCTAATTGCCCATAATTGTTTTTCTCTGCTTCATCATACAAGTACTTGGCCATGGCGAGTAGGGTGCGCTCGCCTGTAGAGGGGATTTTGTTTCCTTTTTTGGTGATAAAGGGTTTGAAATATTCTCTGTCCAGGCGATGGATATTCCACCAATCCAGGAAGCTATAAAATTTGGGCCATTGATCTTTGACTTTAAGGGCTCCATTGAGTGCTATTTGTGCACTGACGCCTTTCGGTGGGGGCAATTGCCGCAAATGTCGAAAGAGTTGATCGAGGTTTTCTGAAGACTTTGATTTATGAGCAAATTTACATTGTTTGAGAAAGTACAGTCCGCTGATGCGCCAAAAATGGTCGAAAAACATATCATTTTCTTCTATTTCCAATACTTCCTCATTGCGGACGAAGCTCAACTTTTGGGCTATTTGTTCCTGATTGTGTCCTTGGTAAGCGGCTTTCAATTGATCGTATATTACCCAGCACATCATTTTTTTGCTCATGAGGTCTGATGGGTCGGATTGTAACTGATAGTGCTCATAGGCTGAGTCGTAATCTTTTTCTTTCCGTGCGTTTCTAATTTTCTGCCACGTTTTCATAAGTCAATCTATTTCAAATGCCGGGTACCTTTGATTGGATTTGCGCAAGCGATGGGAGGGGAGCCACGCTGCAAGCAGTGGCTGTCCGAGCCATCTTTGATGGTGGAGGACGAAACCCCCGCACGTAGCGACGCCGGGCCACTTATTAGTGGTCCGGGGATTCGCCCAAAAAAATAAAAAAAACAGGCCGGATCAGGGGTCGAGACGAAAGATATTTTGCGATAGGTAGCGTGCATTAAATAAATACGGTGTTAGCGGGTTCTACAATATTATCGATTTTGATATCTTTCCCTATGACCTTTATTGCTTGTAATGCATTGTGCGTCAGGGGCATGGTGATGATACTATCTTCATTATTGTAATAGGACTGTATATCTTCCAGTGCGCTGGAAATTTCTGCGTATAACTTTTTATTGGATCGGGACAGATATACTGATTTTTGAATGCGAACACAGCCTTTAGCAATGAGGTACTTTGCCACTTCTGTCCGAACTTTGTTGTTTTCGATATCGTACATTACGAGGTAGAGCATTTCGTTGAATTTAAGGGCTTTGTGTTTTACCGTAATAATGAGATCTTGGATGCCTCGGGGCAAAGAGGTAGGCTGCATGGGGTCTTCAGAGGTGGGTTCATCTATACCCGCCTGTTTGAGGCGTTGCAACCTTTCTTCGGGGGTGATATTTGCTTTTTTTGGTCTACCCATAGTTCATGGAATTACAGCAGAAGTTCGCTGAGGACTTCCCGGGTCATTTGTGCGAGCTCATGATCCGAATTTCTTTTTGTTGTGGCTACGATTGAATAGCCTTTTTTTCCATAAAAAACATTGACTTCTGCCCATGCATTGGGTATTCCGACTTTGATTTTCCGACCGTATTGGATGGGGTGAGTTTCTATGAGTTGGATGTCAAAAT
>DATFJT010000028.1:0-3291 GCA_035269065.1 Saprospiraceae bacterium
CATTGAATTAGATTCCACAGTGAGTTGTTTTTCAGGGTTTCAGCAGGCGTTCGTTGTAGATGATACTCAAATTGAAGTATTAGAAGTGTCAAGCGATTTGTCAGGATTTGACTCCTTAAGCTGGAATGTTCTTGACTCCCAGGTTCGAACTTCTTGGGTTTCTGAAGATTCTTTATTGGATGAAACAGTGACAGCAGGCACTAAATTGTTAAGATTTCGGATAAAAGCTTTGGCTAACGTCACGGATATACCAAGCGAATTTTACAATTCAGATATTGACAATTTTGCCCCGGAATATATTGGTATCGACTCGTGTACTTCCGATGTGTACTTAGATACAAAAGTCACACAGATTGTAGGCTCTAGTCCCTTTTACTCAATTGGCTTAGATGAAATATCCAGAGATATTTTATTGCGCGGAATGGATTACAGAGATATCAAAGAAATACGCATCTATAACCAACAAGGTGCGCTAATTGACCAACCTATTGATATGAGTCCATCTGGAAATGACACATGGATCAGAACAAGCTCTTGGTCCACTGGATTGTATTACATTAGCGTACAAACAATAGATCAACTTATTACCCAACCTATTACAATTGTAAGATAGAATGAATATTCCGCAATCAACTATCAGAGCAACCTATGTTGCTCTGATTTTCATTTTTTTCTCAATTAGTTTTATCAATGCACAATGGAAATGGCACGGCCATCCGCAGATCGGTTTTATCTATGACTTTGAAATCGATCAAGAAAAAATATACCTACTTCGCACCCAGCATGAAGGCAATGATGTTTTGACTGAATCTATCATAAAAATGAATTTAGAAGGTAGTGTATTAAAGAACGACTCACTAATTCTACAAATAGGCCACAAATCCTTGAAATCTGGACTAACATTATTGGAAGATCAAATAATACTAAATAATTACGACCTTTCTGAACCAGTATCAGAGCAAAATCAAATAAAGTATATTTTAAATAAAAATGATTTTGTTCTGAGTAAAACAATTGATGTCTCTAATCAGAAAAGCGTCTACTGGTCAAGTATTCAAACTGTACCTAATGTTCTATTAAACAAGGAAGTCGTTTTTGGAACACATTACCGTTATGATGACCTTAACGCAGATCAAGGAGAATTGCTTTTTCAATTTTGGTCTCCGAGTTTAGGTTTAGAACAAGAATATCGTTACCAAATAGAAGATAAAGAAGGGAATTCATTTCCTACTCCTGTCGATTTGATAAAAACAAATTTCGGATATATTGGAGCAGCCTTTTATAGAAGCAAAAGTCGTTTTTTTGTTTTCCCTGGTAGGAATGATACTGTATTCGCAAATAGATCACATCTTTATTGCTTTGATCAAGGAGGTAATCTTTTTGATATAAAGGAGCTTGGAGCGGGACTTTATCAAGAACGACCACAATTTTATTTTAATGTTAATCAAGTTATTTCAGCACCTGATGGTTATTTTGTTGTTGGGTCATTAGAAATTGGCAAAACTTTGGTTTACATGAAACTAAATCAGAACCTAGATTTAGAATGGATTCACGATTTATGGAGTCAAGATACAACTGCCCTTGCTTTCTTCGATATGATCCAAGCTAAGTCTATACTATCCCAAGACGGTCACATTTACACTGTAGGGTGGCAAAATGTAAAAGGCGCACCTGGAGGTGACCCGAGAGGCAGTCAGTCTCATAAATATCTTATAAAATTTGATCCAATTGAAAAACAGATTGAATGGCACTCTAGATTAGATGAGCATTATGGGCAGCTTTGGGATATCGAAGAAAGTGCAGATGGACGTATGTTTGTGTCTGGTACTTGGGATCGTGAAGGTGACTTAATTCCTCTATTGCAAGGGTTAGAGTTTGATAGCTGGTTTATCGCCGAGGTTGATAGCCTTGGTCGCATTGAACCCATAGTCTCCATTGGTGAAGAAGTGAATAATGAGCCCTGGGTCGTCTTTCCAAACCCGGTTAATAATGTCTTGCATATACAAGCCAATATTCAAAATGGACAAACTCAATGGCGAGCCTTTGATCTTCAGGGGCGAATGGTTTGGCAGGCCAAGGGTATCGTCAATAAAGTGGATATGTCTATGTGGCCGGAGGGTGTATATATGATCCAGAGACAGCAGGGGGCAAATATGAGCACTAAACGGGTGATAAAAATGAATTAACCCTTACTTAGGGCTCACTTAAGAGCTTCCATCCGACCATCAATGTGTTAGTGATGCGCTTGCACATGGCATGATATGGAAGCACATGAATGGTTTCCATTCTGACCACAAATTTTAGGCTATCTAGCATTTCGGTCCCGATTGTCCGGCCTGCATCGCCCGCGAATTGACCAAATTACACGAGAAATACAGCCGGGGTAGCCTGTCGGAGCTGCTGGCTGACTACAAGAGCAGACCGAGCATTAAAGGGGAGATAGTGGTGGTGGTCAATGGTAAAAAAGACTAGAATCATTCATTACAGTTTTTATTAAAATCCTTGCAGCCTGAATCTAGCTCTAAATATTGTCAAGGCAGTGCCCGACTGTGGTTTGGGCTTGAATTATTCACCCTGCAAATTTTATAGGAATATTATTTTTCTATTTTGTCATTTTGGCAAGTTTTAAACTAATGTCACTCTTTCAGATGTTTAGCCCAAAAATAAATCCAAATAAAAGCCCAATAACTTGAATAATTATATATATATATATTACAAGACTATTGTTTTTTCACTGTAACAGTCGGCTTATATCTTGGATTCAATACGTAGATGAACACACCGGCATCATCTCTAAACATTTGTTGGTTTTCACAATACGTCTCACATAGAGATCGGATGGATTCTATGGTTGTATCCTTATGCGGATGTCCATTGAACACATATCCCATACGATTGTGGGCCGTGGGAGGCTATTCCGAAACTCCCTAAAAAGAAGTAGGCTTCAGCTTAAATTTTTATCATGCGAACTTTATTTATTTACTTATTTACTACCCTTTAGGGTCATCGGAATTGATGCACATGCCCTGGGACAAACAACAACTGAATTTGCCGGAATCATTGGACCATCCACATCTAATCTTACAATTTTTCCTTTTAGCACTAACAACAATAAAATTAAGGCAAAATGGACATCATGGGATGATGGGGAAATCACTATCTGGAGTCCACAATCTTTCTCAGAAACGTTTCTCCAGGGCGTCACAACACGGAATGGTAAAGATTTGAATTATCTAAGTGACAGATCTAACGATATAAGCGGAAGTCTGTATATTGATATTTGGGATGATT
>DATFJT010000029.1:0-5048 GCA_035269065.1 Saprospiraceae bacterium
GGCATTTTTTATTTAATTTTTAGTGAAATCGCCAAATTTTATGTTCCACTCATCACAATTATATACTCTGATAAAATATTATTGCGCAGCTTTAAACAATAATAAGCATTTATAAAATCTGAGTAAACGCCATTTTTCAATCTAGATAGCGTTTTTTATCAAGTGAATGTTCTGAAAAAACTCCCTTTTCCACCCGGGTCGTGCGGCATTTTTGAGTAATTCGAAGCACTTGTGTTTCAAATAACATGAGAAGCGAATGTCTCACCAAAAACCGAGGGGCAAGCCTCTCATCTTGTGTCATTTATCCTTATATGTGGCTTGTTTGCAATCAAGTCAAGTCTAACTGGCATGCCGCGAATCAATAATTTACTTCTCGCAGGATCTACTCCACTCTTTTCTCAATATAATCTGAATTGAGCAGTCCCAGAGCTCCCATGTATTTCAAATCAAAAGAAATGAGATCTCCTATTTTGTAATGACTGTCGTTTTTACCGAGATCAACCACCAACATGTCAGAGCTGGCATTCACCACTTCTATTTTTGGATCGTCCGGAATAAGGTAATCCGGGGATATATCCAGCAGACCAATATCTAATATAGCTCTGTAGGAGGTTTTTCCGTAGTCCTCTTCCTTCACTTCAAAAGTTTCTCCTGATGGGTTTTCAGCCAATTCTCCTATAGGTACTTTTGGTTTTTTTGTGATTTCTATTATTTCACTGTATAACCTGAAGACTCCCGCCTGCATGCCTTCGATTTGCTGTCCATTGAAGAGGTTATTACCGAAGAACAGCGTTTCACCAATTCTAAAGTGATTGATAGACTTGGGCAGTTGCTTATTAAATAGTAGTGGAAGGACCACCGAGGTGCCGCCGGTTACCCAGGGTATTTTCTTATTAAATGTGGCCTCAATCAACTGTTTATAAAGGCTGAGCTGTATCAACTTATCCCTGGATGGCATGACCCCGTGTAAACAGTTGAGGTTAGAACCGATTGCGGTAATCTCAATATTGGGCAATTCAAAAACTTTCTTGTAAAAATCCATCAGATCATCCCCCATAATGCCCTCACGCAAATCTCCCAATTCAATCATGATGGTGACCTTGTGTATTTTATTCTGACGGACGGCCTCCTCAGAAAGCAATTCAATGGTGGAACTTTCAGAATTGAAACTGACATCAGCGTACTTCACCACTGTCTCAATGCTTCCGTTAGGAGGTGGCTTGATATAAACGGTCTGCACATCAGGGTTAATCTCCTTGATGCGCCGTAGATTACTCAGGCGACTGTCACAAACCTCACGCACACCTAAGGCTAGCAATTCCTTAAGAAAGAGTTTGTTGCCACAAAGCATCTTTGTAACTACCGCCCAATCGATGCCATTCTTCTTGAATTTTTGATCCAAAAACTCATAATTGTGCTTTAATTTTTCTTTATAGAGCTTTAAATAAGCCATTGTGTTGTGTTCGTCGATTAATTAACAATAAGTCGGGGAATGTCGTTCGGCAAGCGCGTCAACAATTCATAATTAACTTGATCACTAAACTGGCCAAATGAGGAAACCGATATCTCAAGATCGCCCTGCTTCCCGATGAGAACGACCTCATCACCGAGCTCAACACCTTCTACCTGAGAGATATCCACGGTCATGGCATTCATGTTGACCATGCCGATAACACTTGTGCGCTGTCCCCTAATGAGCACGCGACCCTGATTGCTCAGCGATCTACTGAATCCATGACTATAACCAACAGGTACAGTAGCAATTTTCATGTCGCCATTGGCCAGATAGGAAGTGCCGTACCCAATAAACTCTCCTGACTTGACCGTTTTTATGTCCATCACCTTACTCTTCCAGGACAAAATTCGTTCCAGTGGATAGTGTTCTATCTCGTGTTTGCCCAGATAATCGATCAGCACTTCCCGGCTGGGGAAAAATCCATATTGCAATATGCCCAGGCGTACCATGTTCAATTGTGTCTCTGGATAACGCATGGCAGCAGCGGAGCATGCAATGTGAAAACGCTCAGGCATAATTTGTTTATCAGCCACTTTTCTTGTTGCTCGCTTGAAGTTGATGATTTGTTTCTTGATCCTGTAGTAATTGGCAATGCTTTCTGCACCAGCAAAATGTGTACACAACCCACAAAAGTGTAGGTGTTCCTGATTATCCAGCAAAAAAGATGTCACATCATCTACTTTATCTGGTTGAAAACCCGTACGATTCATACCCGTTTCCAATTCGATATGAATTTTAGCTTTCTTTCCCATTTTTTCTGCGAACTGTTTCGCCTGATGCAATCTGTTCTCATTAAAAATAAAAAACTCCAGATCATTGTCTATGGCCCACTTCATTTGTTCATTATCCAGCATACCCATAATCATGACCGTACACTTCCCGCTACTATACTCCAGAACATTGTAGGCCTCATCAGCACTAAAAACAGAAAAATGTCTAGCCCCATGCTTTTCTGCCAGGGGAACAAAGTTCGAGGTCCCGTGACCATAAGCGTTGCCTTTGACCACATGCGAAATCTGGACGTCATCCGAGACCATTTCCCTGAGAAAAGAGAAATTATGCGCTAAGGCAGACTGACTAATTTCTATACGACAAGTATGGAGCATACCTTTATTGATTGCTTCTTATTACTTCAAGCAGAATGTTGGCGCCTGTTTCTATCAATTCATCGGGAAAATCGTAATCCGGGTTGTGTAAAGCAGGGGTTTTCAATCCGGAACCAATGCCAAACATGGCTCCCGGATATTTTTGAGTGAAAAGACCAAAATCCTCGCCCCATTTAAATGGAATTTTCTTGTGAAATGTTTGCAATCCAAGGAATTCTGATGACTGTCTCACTTTTTCTAGTGTGTCACTTGTATTGAAATTGGCACTGAACTCCTGCGTCCAGGAGGTTTCGACAGGTATACCATACTTATTTGTAATTCGCTCAATCGTATTGAGAATATTTTGCTCCAATTTCGCCATCTCAGACTCACTCCAGGTACGAATGGTCAAGCGCAATTCGGCATAACCGGCTGAAATACCATAGGCAATCTCTCCCATTGTTGCGTGTATGGGCGTAACGAGAGTGAAGTCTTTTCTTTCTGGATCATTGTTAGAGTATTCTAAAGACGCTGTTATGATTTCTGCTAAGGCAGGTGCTGGATTGATGCCTTTTTCAGGTTCTCCGGCATGCGACGTTTTCCCATGCAATTTGATAATGATACTCTTGACCGCAGCATTAAAATTGTCCTTTTTGAGTATTATAGAATTCATTTCATAACCTGGCAGATTGTGCCAGGCAAATACCTCATCCGGTTCTATCTGCTCAAATTTAGGGTCGGCCAAAATGGCTTTCGCGCCTTCGCCATTTTCTTCTGCCGGTTGAAAAAGTAGGACTGCACGCCCTTTGGAAGGAAGGTTTTCTCGGTGAAGCTTTTCTGCCAAAGCCAATAAGGTGGTCATGTGGCCGTCGTGACCGCATTTATGAGAAATGCCCTCGGTGACCGATTTGTGGTCAAAATTATTGATTTCCTGTATTGGCAGGGCATCCAACTCCGCCCGAAAGAGCAATGTTTTACCAGCTTCATCTCCTTCAAAAACAGCGGCAACGCCAGTTCCTCCCAGGTTTTCTATCAATAGATCAGGCTGAAAAGGCCTCAGTTCTTTTGCAATTCTTTTAGCCGTTTGATACTCGTGTTCAGAAAGCTCCGCTATGCGGTGCAAATCTTGTCTTACCTTTGCCCAGGTTGTGTTACTCATGTATTTCTCTTTTTGTCCTGAAAACGAAGTTAAGTAATCCAAAAACCATTAATGAAAGTAATATGCCAGCCGCATTGGCATCCAAACCCATAGGCAGTTCGAGCTTTGTCACAATCAAAAGCGTCGTCACGCTTCCCCCCAATAGCATAGACCAAAAAGCAGCGGTTCCAGAAGTTCTTTTGAGAAATATGGCTGCCATCGTTGGGACGAATAAACCAGACACCATAAACGCATAGGACAACAGCATAAGTTCCAAAACATTCTGCATATTCAAAGCCAAAATCAAAGCAAAGGCACCGATGCCAAAAGTGATCCATTGAGAAAAATTGAGATTGCCGTCCTGGGGCATCCTTCTGCCGGCTACTTTTTCTAATACATCAGTTACAACATTCCCCGATGCGGCCATGAGGCAACTGTCGGCCGTAGACATGATGGCCGAAAAATAAGCAGATAGCATCAAGCCCATCAGGCCGGCTGGCAAAATAGTTCTCAGCAACATGGGCAAGCCCATTTCTGCGTCCATCGACCCCGCAGAGTCGTATCCGGCGTATGAAAACATACCTTGTTCTACGGCTACCCGTGCAAATAGACCCAATACCACGCCCATAAATGCCATGAAAGGATACTCAAAAATGCCGGCAATATACCAGGCACGCTTGGCTGATTTTTCACTTTTCGAAGCATAAATCCGCTGGTACAAAGTCATGCCTATGAACCAGATTGGCACAATGGTGATCAACCAGTTGAAAAAAGTCACCCATTCAATGTTGTCCAATCGCAACATCTCAGATGGCAGGGTAGATTTTATGCTCTCCCATCCTCCTATGTATTGGTAACCAAGAGGAATACCAATCAAAATCAATCCTGCCAGTAAAATGATCCACTGTACGGTATCGGTGTAAATAACTGCCTTCAGTCCACCAATAACCGTGTATCCGACAGCAATAACCCCCATTATGATCAAGGCAGTCGTCAGGTCGAGCTCTATAAATGTCGCGGATGCCAGCTTGGCTCCGGCCAACAATTGTGAACTCGTAAACCCGGTATACCCTATGGCAGAAATAATTCCAGCAAGCAGTGCTACGCGCGCACCATATACATTCTCAAGAAACTGCGGGAAAGTGAGAAAATTAAACTGCCGGGAATGAGGATAGACCTTAGGTATGAGCAGCACAGCCGCAAGCCATGCCCCAATCAATCCGGTGAACAACATCCAACTGCCGGAAATACCCATGGTGAAGCCCAGCCCACCCAATCCGATGGAAAAGCCACCACCGACATCTGTTGC
>DATFJT010000030.1:0-4554 GCA_035269065.1 Saprospiraceae bacterium
GGTCCAGAGTCTCCCTTGGATGGATCTTTTTCGAATTTTGGCTTTTGTTTCTCTTGCGTAGCTACAAGCTACGCCAAACGGGGAAGCTTGAGCATGCACTGTGAATATTTCACCCCTTTCGAATGAACAAAATAATCAAGCCCTGAAAGGGCGCCAGACTACAACAGTGGGTACAGCCCACTGCGCGTTCAAGAGAAAACAAAAAAGCCCTGCAAGGGGCGCAATATCTTTTATTTTAAGGCGAAAATCTGCGTCATCTTTGCCATCACAAGAATCAGTGATTCAAACAAAGTAGAAGGAGGCCTTGAGTCTCCCTTGGATGGATCTGTTTTCGAATTTTAGCTTTTGTTTCTCTTGCGTAGCTACAAGCTACGCCAAACTAGGGTAAGTGATAAGGGGAGCGGGCGCAATATCTTTTATTTTAAGGCGAAAATCTGCGTCATCCGTGCCATCACAAGAATCAGTGATTTAGACAGAGCACAGGGATGCAAAGCACCAGGACCGACTCACATTCATGACAGGACGAATAATATACGGCAAATCAGACTTCCGCGAAATTATACATCTTCCCTTAAATTTAACATGTTAAAATCGGGCATCTCCTTGACAGCAGACCATATTTCGACTACATTTATAGGTAGACAAAGCCACACACCTGTCCTTCCTTTTATAATATGCAAGTGATTGGTGACCTAAACATGATTTTATCATTTTTTTAAAAATACACTTATGAAAAATTTTATTTCTTTATTTACCCAAATTGGGGGGGGTAAATCTGGCTTAATGCTGGTTTTGTCACTTACAATGCTATTTTTTAACGGATATGCACAGGTGGGCCACACAGCCTCTCCGTCGTATCCTACATTGAGTTCCGCGGTAGCTGCTTCGGTTTTAACTGTTACGTCCGGAGTTTGTACCGATAACTTCACTGTTTCGGGAGATTTCGAAATTGACATGTCAGTAAAGTTTGATGGAAGTCAAATAGATATGAATCTCACTGGGGCAGACAACATTCTTATTTCGAGTGATACAGAATTCGAGAATTGCGATATCAATGGAATGGGGCCTTTGCTACACGGAATATATTCTTCATTGGGATTTGATTTAGAATTTGATAGAGGTACAGCAGATGATCTTGAAATTTTGAATCAAGCAAGTGACTTGACAATTTCTTTGACTGAATTAGGTAATTGCCTTGTGACAACAAATTCATCTGCTACTACAAGCTATATTGATGCTGTTTTCAATTCGTGCAAGAGTAAAGTGGTCCAAACTAGCACTTTAACCTCCAACCTATCAGAATTCAATAATGTAGGCTCTATTCCTGTTTTAAATGGCATGGGAGCGATAAACGTATCTGGTGACAGCGATTATATTGGAAGTTTCAATGAGTTCAATTCTTGTGCCTATGGTGTTTATTCAGATAACGCCCCTCCAATGGCTCCTGGAATTGAAACAATCACAGAGAATTTTTCCACTTTCACAAATTGTGGCATTGGTTTGAATATGAGATTTTCGGGATCATTGTTCGCCAAGTACAATACATTTCGTTCATGTGATGAAGCCTCCAGGTTTATATCCTGCTCTGGGGAATTTGAGTTTGAATACAATGATATTTTTAAATGCGGGACGAGTGTGACAGCCTCTGACGGAGCAAATGTGACCATTTTTAACAATAATCATGGCTTAATGACCAACTATGCAGTAGCCATGAATCAAATCATCAATTCATCCATTAGTTTAGACTCCATAGATATAACGGGCTTGCCCGGAATTGCCCTAATAGAGGTAGACAATACGACGGTTGATGAAAATTTCCTAACCAATACAGATGATCACGGCATTCGTGCATTTGATTGCTATGAACTGTCTATTACAGAAAATCACAGCAAGAATTCAGATTTCTCTGCTTTGTTTTACGATGCTTCCCGCCAGGGAAGCGTTTCCTGTAATCGCTTTGAGACAAGTAATTTTGGGGCAGAATTTACAGGAGTTTTAGGTCAAATGGATTATGTAGACAATGAAATGACCTCAAATATTACCGGCCTTGTGTACAACGCTTCAGTCGTTACCGGACCACAAATTGATCATGGCAATGAATGGTATACCAATGGTTTTGGAGCTCAGAGTTCTGTGCCACCTTCGCTTATTAAATTTCAAAGGTACATCGTTGTTAATAACCCAATAGAGTACCCTAGCCATACACCAGCTGCCTGGTTTGATCCTACAAGTACAGGTGGTATTTCTTGTGTTGTTTTTCCTCCTCCTGAAGAAGCCAATCAGGGAGGAGAAGAGGCTTTGCTTTCTCAAATCAATTGCGATGGTTATGATGAAGAGGGTGGCGTTTGTTTGTGGAATAAAATAACTGCCTTTGAGGACATAGAAGCACAACCAGGATTAAGGCAAAACACGGAGCTGGATGAGTTTTATTCGAATCACATCGGAACCAATATAGATTTGCTCCCCAGCTGGTCAGAAATTCTGGGAAGTTTTGTAGAGCTTGAATATCCTCAATACGATTTGGTATATGACAGTAATGGAAGCCCTACCAATTTGAATGAGTACCTTGAGCATTTGCAAAACGAAATCAAGCCCCGATCCAATCAAAGACTACAGGATAAGCTGGCTAAAATAGCGGACTGGAGAGCTCATGTCAACGGTATAAGCCCTCAAAACGATATGGAGTCCAATTACCTTTGGAGTGTAGAGCGATTCCTGGACTTGATGGAAGGAATAGAAATAGATGATGCAGATAAGAATCAAATAGTTTTCAATGCCGAGCAATGCCTGGATGACTATGGGCCATCAACCATTATCTGCAAAAGTATGGCAGAGCGTTTAGACCTAAGTTACCAAGCCGACCCCTCATGTATTGAAAACAGAGGTGAGGATGGTCGAGAAATTATTCATTCAGCGTTGGAGCTTTATCCGAATCCGACTTCAGATTACATCAAGGTCAACATACCCAATAATGAAGAATTCAGCATATTGAATTCAATGGGTGCCACTATTCTTGAAGGTAAAGTTGAGAATAATCAGATACGTGTAGATCAATTGAATCCGGGCATGTACTTCCTGAAAGCAGATCATTTCTCAATGCGTAAATTCATCAAGCAATGAGAAATATCATAAGACTAATCAATACAAGTGGGCTTTTGCTCACTTGTATTTTTTCTTTTGCTCAAAAGCATGATTACAACTTTTTCAATAAATCTAATGTATTGAATCCTGGTGTTGGCACACACATTCAATTCGTGGATTCACTGGATGGTATTGTTGTGGATACATTTGTAATTTCTGGAGATATTAGTTTTTCGCCTGTTTTTTCTGACCGCTCTGGAGATTTTCTTTGTTATACCAATAATTCAAATATATATGACTCTTTAGGCAGGATTGCCATCAACGGAGATTCTATAGCGGTAGGCTATTTTCAAAACTTATGGCTGACAGAATTTCCAGAACACTGGGGTTCAGGTGTTGGGCAAAATGCAGCCTTTATCCCTGTAACGGATTCCTTATTTTATCTTTTCCATTGTTCTTCAGAGTATTCCACTTCCAATCCGGCCTGGGCGATAGATATTGAGGAAGACGGAATTCCCCAACTTTATTATAGTGATGGTTGCTATTTTACGGAATTGAGATTGAGGCGGGATGGAAGAATAGAAATTGATTTGAATAAGAAAAAAGTGGAATTTCTTCGGGATACTCTTTTGGCTGAACAAATGACTTTTGTCAAGCATGCCAATGGGGAGGACTGGTGGATCTTGTTTCCCGAGCACTACTCAGATTCGGCCTATTTGTATCGATTCAATGTGCCGGAAGTTGATTTGATTTCAAAGGGAAAAATCTACCTTTCAGATCTCAATGACAAGGTAGTTACCTTTAGGGTTACAGAATCCTCTCCTGATGGACAGGTATTGGCTAGGTTTCATAATATTCCTAAACTATCACAAAAACTGCCCCTAGCCTTGGAGCTTTTTTACTTTGATCGATGTACTGGACAAGTCGATAGATTTCTTGTGGATACATTTCCTACTGGTGAAGAATCCTCTTTTATTGGGGATGTTCAATTTTCAGACAATGGTCGTTTTTTATATATGGCGATAGGGGATCATATCATTCAATTAGATATGGAAGATGAATTTCCAACTGAAACCTGGGACACTATAGCCACGATTGATGACTATAGGTATTACTTTTTGCTAACCACTTTTGAGCAACTTTGGAAACTACCAAATGGGGAGATTTTGGTAGGCAGTCTGAATTCTACTCCTTATCTGCACTATATCCGCGAGCCGAATAACAAAGGTGATGCTTGCAATTTTGAGAGAAGAGCCATTCGTTTGCCTATGGATCATACCAGTCCCGGAAATGATGTTAAAATTACTACTCTTCCTATCTATCCCCCCTACCGCATGCCACCTCTTGATTACGACTGTGAGACCTCAGTAGATGAGTCCGAGCGTCAAAGCGATGTCTTCGTTTCTCTCTACCCCAATCCGGCCTGGGCTGAGACCACGGTGCAGATCCACGGGGCAGAGATCAAGCGGGCTC
>DATFJT010000031.1:0-9639 GCA_035269065.1 Saprospiraceae bacterium
CTGGTAGAAAGCGCTTTTCCCCCCGGCCCGGATCGTCATAGAAAACGTCCAGCTGAAAATCCTCCTGTTGCACCTGGTAGGCTCCTATGGAATACACGTTCTTCATCATCAAGTCCCAGGTGGCGGCATTTACATCATTTGTGGAGGGTTTGATTAATTTAACCATCAAGACACTATCCGCATCGTCAAAAAACTCACCAATCTGGTAAACTTTGCCATTGAATTCATATTCCATGGCAAAGGCCAATACTTCATCAGTTTCCACGGAACGGTTGAGTGAAATGAATCCCAATTCGTCATGTAAGAAGTAGTCTTGTCCCTGCTGCAATCTTCTCGCTCGAATGGACTCAAAGTCACCTTGTTCCCCACTCAGCTGATAAAAGTCCTTTAATCGGTCCACTGCCGTAGTGAGGTTCCTCATGGCAGGGTCATTGGTGACCTGTTCGAAAAGTGGGTTTGCTCCTGCCCTTGTTTCAATATCGAATCCGGGCAAACCACGTCCATCATAGATATCAGGGTGCACGGGTGCCGGTGGTGGTTGCAAAGCCGGATTGGAATTGTTAATTACCTGAGGTTCTCCGATATCTGTCAAAGCAATAACGTCACTCAGATTATCCGTTTCCATTTGGTTCTGGTTGGTCGTCCAAACTTCCAGCTTACGAATTTTGAAGAGTGTATTGATTTGGGGCAAATTGGCCAATGTGCGCTCGTAGGTTTCCCTGTTGTAATGTGTGAGAAAGAAATGCCGGTTCTCATCGTATTCATCGACGTACCGGAAAAATTCCTGTACCTGTCCACCATTCTCAATAACGATCTCTTTTCTTCTTGTCTTCTGCTGAGATACCAGTCCCGTCAGGGTCAATTTTCCAAATTGGAATTCTGATTTGATACCAAAAAGACGTTGACTACCCTGGATCAGTTGGCTATTGAGAGGTAGAGAAACATCCCCCGCCTCTACCTTTTTGATAATTTCGTCTTCGCTCCATTCTTCACTGTCATAGGCCAGCTTGATTCGATTGTCAAAATCAAATGTAGCCTGTGTGTTGTAATCCCAACCCAATCGGAACTTATCTCCAATTCCTCCTTCAACACGCATATTGATATTCATGTCGAAAAGTGGAATAACTTGTTGTTGCTGACGGGGTGGTATGGCGGGGTTATCGGTAGAAGTCGAGGTAACTCCAAAAGTAAAATCAATAAAACCCTGTGGCTGGATATCTATCTGTGCGCCACCAAATATATTTTCAGCAATGTTCTCCCCCAGTTTCATTTCATTTATGGGATCCACACCATCTGCCTGACCGGCGGCAAAACCCAAAAAATTACTATTGTCCTTAAGGCCATTCATCCTTTTGATGAACTCCTCATCCATTTGTCGCTGCTTGTAATTCAAATAGTCTGAGAAACTCATGGTCATCGGAGCCGAGAAGAACTCGTCACCAATTTTACGCGAAAGCGTATAGTTGTTTTCGTTGGTGTTGTATTCGATTTTTTCTTGAACAATGGAAGGGTCTTCCAGCTCATATGGGTTCCTGGCTGTATTGATATTCTGATCGCGTGACTCCCACATAGGCGGCAGTGTATCCACGGCTGACCAGATCAAGTCCTGACAGGGATAATTGTCATTGGCCCACAAAGTGAGAGTGGCCAAAGTATTCAGCAAAATGAGTGCGCTTAGTCTTCGCATGGACGTCTTCGCTCTTTTTATCACTGTCATTAAACGCCGCTTATTTCTATGAATTGTGTACTGAAAAAATGAATTTTCATAAGGCTTGTGAGAATTATTGGGATAGAACGTTTAATGCCTCGCGAATGTGGTCCTCCACGGTGGCATCTGCTGAAATATCCTTTCTCACCTCGTTGAGGGCTTTTGTTATGGCTGGTTTGGTAAAGCCAAGACCAAGTAAAGCATTGACTACGTCTTCCTGCATACTACCCGGGACACTTTCGAAACCTTCATCTTCAGGAGACAAATCAATCTTATCTCTTAAATCCACAATGATTCTTTGTGCCGTCTTCTGACCGATACCCTTAATGGAATTCAATTTGACTGTATCTCCGTTAATGATGGCCTGCTTTAATTCGATGGGTGTGAAAGTTGAAAGCATGACTTGTGCTGTGCTCGGGCCGATTTTATTAACACCGATAAGCATTAAAAAAACCTGTTTTTCCTGCTCTGAGGAGAAACCATAAAGGGCATCACCGTGATCACTTTTGTGATAGTAAGCAAAAAGCTTTACACGCTCTTTTTCACGAATCGCGGAGTAAGCATTAAGGTTGATCTTAAACTCGTATCCTATACCACCTACCTCAAGCACGGCATAGTCCGGTTTACAAACAACAAGTTTTCCTTTGAGGTAAGCGTACATACTTGATTTTTTTGCGCTGCAAACATACCATTATTAGCCAATAAGAGCATTCATTGACGTCACGAAATCTTGTTTTATCCCATGTTTCCAAAAAATACCGCTCATTGAAGCAGAATTAACGCAAAAGTAAATACTTACTCCCTGGAAGTGCCTTGATCATGCCCTTGAACTCCATTTGAAGCAACTCTGAGGATAAATCCCCTAGGTCAATAGAACAATGAAATGCCAAGTCATCAATATTGCATTCCTGGTGCATTCTGAGATAATTGATAATCTTCTTTTGGCGCTCACTTAATTCCTCATACAGGGGCTTGCTCTTTGCCCCAAGTGCTTTGCTTTTCCCGGACCAATTTAATAAATAAGCCAGATCATCTACCGATTGATACAGCGACGCCTTATGAGATTTGATCAAATGATTGCAGCCCTCAAAACTCTTGTCACTTATGCGACCGGGAATGGCAAATACCTCACGGTTGTAATCATGCGCTAAATTGGCCGTGATCATAGACCCTCCTCTTTTTTTAGATTCCACAACAATGGTAGCATCCGATAATCCTGCAACCAGGCGATTTCGTCGGGGGAAATTGTCTTTGTTGGCAAAAGTACTGTACCCGTGCTCTGTCATGATCATTCCTTTCTTTTCCATTCTGTCGAATAAGCGGTCATTGGACTTGGGGTATCGGAATTTCATGCCATGGGCAACTACTCCAACCGTTGACAAACCCAGGTCAAGGGCACTAGCATGCGCACATCCGTCAATTCCAGTAGCCATTCCACTAATGACGGTAACATTGTACTCAGATAAAGCCTCCACTACTTCTTTGCAATATTGCAGACCAAGCACAGATGCCTGGCGAGTACCTACAATGCTTATCATTCTAAGCGAATTCAGCCCTACCTGTCCCCTTACATAAATCACCAGTGGGGCGTCATCAATTTGTTTCAGTCTATAAGGGTATTCTGGAGCTTCAATAGTGATAAGCCGAATTTGCTCCTCTTCAATAATCCGTAATTCCCTGTCTGCCATTCTCAGGCATTCGCGATTTATCAAGGCGCTTTTTTGAGCCTGACTGAGCCCGGGCAGCTCCATCACTTCCGTCTTGGTTAAATCGAAAATTTGTTCTACACCACCGGCGTGACGAATCAAGTTCCTTCCCGTGATGGGACCAACTTTGGGTATTTTGCTCAGTGCTAAGTAATAATAGGTTAGTGCTTGCATGTCGGGTAAAAGGCACATTTCAACTTAATTTACAGGTTTTTTACATTATATGTTCATGTTTTGGGGGTGTATTGCTACGACTTCTATTCCAGAAGCCCTATCCATTTAAGCTCAATTGTCGTGGTGGTTAGAATAAATTTTTCTTATAAAAACGCTGTGACCCACATCTTCATCAAATCAATATTTTTAGCATTCTGTTCATTCATCTTCATGTCCACCCCAGGAATACGATTACCCCATAATTGCATAAAAAATTAACTATCAAAACTTTTAAGATTTATTGAAATCGCACGAAGTATTACAATCAATCAATGTAACCTATGCTCGTCGACAAATAAACTTGTGAGGTATAGATCTTTGGCTGTAATTTTTTCATTGAGCGCTATTGACAATTGCTCACTCCAATAGTAATTATCAAAAGTTTCCCGATTTTTATCGAGACTACTCAGCTCCAATTGCTGCACCCAGTCCTTCCAGATAAGCTGATCGTCGATGGATAGCTTTTCCTTATTCAGTTGGATCGAATTATTGCTATTGGATGAAAGAGAGCGCTCATGTGAGGCCAAGAGCAATAAAGCCCGTAAGTGATTGTCAGGGAATGAAACATTTAGTTTCATTTGTCCTATTTCCCTGTCAATAACCTCGAGTTCTTGCGTTATCAATTTGTTAGAATAATGGCCCTTGAGATGTTCGAAGCCCTTCTTTTCCTTATGATCAAAGGCGTCGTTAAAAATACCAAAACCCAAAAAAACCGGAAAAATGAGGGACGCGAGATAAAAACCAATCTTAACCATTGTCTTACTTTTGCATCAAAGTAAAACAAATTAATTTAAATACACAAATTTGTTTGAAATTTATTGTTTCAGTACGCGTCTAATGATTTGCTGCCCTTCCTCTGTAGTCAACCTAAGCAGGTAAACTCCGGGTAAAAGCGTGGCAGTATTAATCTCAAGTGCTCCCTGACCGTTTTGAATCACGGATGTAGATAAATTATATCCGGACAAATCCATCATTTCAACCTGTCCTATTTTTGTGGCGGGACTGCACTGTACAATCAGCGAGGAATAACATGGGTTGGGGAAAATGGTTATCTCGTTTGTAGCTTCCCTTTCAGTTGAGGAGGTAAAAGGCTCGACAGTACAGGTTTTATTCAGACTAGTCCCTACCAGCTCACTTCCTTCCCTAATAGCCGCTCCAATGCTCCATTGCCCGGTAGCATCGGTTTCTTTAATGACGTAATACAATTTAGAATAAGCAGCCGTCACATGTCTTGGGCTTGGATCCATTCCTGTGACATCTTCCATATCAAGTCTCCACTGCTGTTTGATAATGCCTTCACTGTCTGTCAAACTGATTGACAACTCCTGGTTGTTGCTAAAGTCACGTACAGCAGCTATAATGACTACCGTGTCTCCAATTTGATACTGGTCTCCGAAAAATGGATTCTCCAAATATGAATCATCGCAGGAATTACCCCACACAGGTTCGCGCTTGTGCGTTGTCAGACTTAAAAGCTCGGTATGTTTATACTCCATTTCCTGCTTCCGATCCATTAAATCAAGGGACTCATTACTGCTCTGGCAAGTTGTCAAATAAGGATCAACAGTCCAATTGGCATCAATATCAGGATTTGTGTTAATCTGAAAATGTAAATGTGGTCCACTTGCACTATTACCGGTGAAGCCCACCTTTCCCAATTTTTCTCCCTTCACTACACGATCATTCTCACCTTTTGATGTCAGCGTGCCTTCTTTAAGGTGGGCATAAATCGAGATGTAATTTCCATGCTGTATGGCCATGTGTACGCCGTATGATCCTTCAGCATAACAATTGTCCGCTTCTGTCACTTTAAGAATAATTACTCCTTCCTCAGCGGCCTGGACATCCATCAATTCATTCTCATACTGGTACCAGTAAAATGGGAATGAAAAGAAATCTGTACCTCTGTGACTGTCGTAAGAAAGCGATTCACAATTCAAGTCATGATAGGCATTATCATTGCGATTGTGATCGTAGAATGCCGAGACAGAATAAAAATATTGTGGGTTAAGTATAAATGAATTGGAGGACCTAGCTATTGGCGACCCAAAAGATGGCACCGACTTTTGCCCCTCAGCCACCTCATCAGCTTCTTCAAAGGCTTTCCGAATGACAGCATTCAATTGATCCTGTGATTCCTGGGAATAATGTTCCTGGTGTAATTTGGTATTGAGATATCCCCCATTGGCAGTATGCACCATCACCTGGCCTTGCATCAGGGAGAAGGCAAGCAAAGAAAAAATAAGAAAAGTACAAATCTTGTACATATGCTCTTTTAAGTCTCTATTGAGGGCCTAAGTCTTAAAAGTACAATTAATTGCAAACGTAGACAACTATTATATGGTCTCATAAAAATATAGCGAATTTTTATCAACTATATAACATTTGTAGACAGGTAGTTAAATAGGTCATTTTCCTGCAATTCTTTGTAAATTAACATCTTGCGGGTAGAATTGAAGTGCTTTGACGGCATAATTCTTCGCCTCCGCAGGATTTACTTTCTCATTGATTATAGCGAGATCTCGTAAAATCAATGGGGCATTCCGATCCAATTGATAAGCGCGATTAAGATATTCCATACCAAACGCCCTATTCCCCAATTCCTGATAGTAATATTCATATCCGATGCGGTGATAGAACTGAAGGATTTTGTCTTTATCTGTCCAGGCTCTGTCCTCCACGTAGTTCATAAACTCCTTGATGTAAGGTACATTCTGCTTTTGGAGTACCTTGTAAAATTCGTCCAATAAGGCGTCGAGATCGCGGTCGATGGTGAATTGAGCCCCCAAAATACCGGCTTTCATTTTTATAGCGCTGCTGTATTCCGGGTAAATTTCAAGAGAGCGGTTAAAGTATTTTGCTGCGCGACTGACAAGCTCCTGCCTCACTTCCGGATCAGTCTCATCCCTGTATTGATTGTATAATTCTACTCCCATAAAGAGGTTGGCACGCGCACTATTTTTACTCACTTTGATGGCAGATGCATTCAATGTGTACGAACTCTTCCAATCCGGAATTCGGTCGATATTCTGAAACAAATAACCCGCCACAATCAATGCGCCCAATGAGTAGAATATGGCTTTATGGCCACCAGCTTTTTCTGTGACCCATTGTATAAGAAAAGGCAATAGAAGACAAAAGCCAAGTGATGGCATAAAAGCAAAGCGGTCATTCATAAACGACCCAATGGAAACGAAAACATTGCTGACAATAGATATCGTCGCAAAGTAGAAAAACAATGCAAATCCCCAGGTTTTTCGCTTCCATACTCCATAAAGACTCAAAACAAAAAGCGAAAGATTAGCCAGCAGGGATAGCAATACTTTCCAATTGCTCCATTCCATGATCGGTATGTGATAGGGGTAATAATCGTGAGTCAAAGGGTAGGGAAAAACAAGAAGCTTCAAATAAACACCAAGCGTGTAGGTGATGGTGGCATATTTTTGGGCTGCGTTCATCTCCACGAATGGCTGATTCAAAAGATTGTCTATCTCTCCACCCGGAGGGTCGAGTAAATAACCAATGACATTGACCCGAAGAATGAGATAAAGAATGATCGGCAGCACCAGTCCGACAAAACTCATGGTCATCCGCCCTGCCTTGTACTTTAGAAAAACCCACAAGCACGCAGGTATGACAGCAAAAAAGGTGAGGGCATTTTCTTTGAAAAGTAGCGCTAAGAAAAAAACTATACTTCCCAGAATGAGCATCATGTTCTTGCCCTTTCTATAATATTCATAGAAAAAATATAAACTGAGTAGAGAAACCCCTAAGGTGAGAACTTCATCACGGCCTTTAACATTCGCGACAGCCTCGACATGCACGGGATGTAGCAAAAAGAAAAGGGACACCAGGAAAGGCAAGGCAATAAACCATTGTTTGTAAGGCCAGCTAATGTTCAGCTTAAAAACCAGGTAATAGATCAACCAACCAAGGAGAATGTAGAGCAAAACATTGATGAGATGACTCATCATCGGGTCTGTTTTGCCCACGATCCCGAACTCTACCGCAAAAGCAACGATAGATAAGGGGCGGTAACGAGCTCCCATAAGCAGGTCTTTCTGCTCCCCAAAATACCCTTTGAAACTGTCCGAGCCCAGGATATCCGGTATACCCGAAAAGCCCTTTTTAACATAATCGTTTTCAGTGTAGACAATCTTGTCATCTAATACATACTCGTAGAACAAGGTTTGCGCATATAAACCACCGACAACAAGGGCTAAAATGGCCAGTGGCAACCAATGTTTTTTGAACGACCACTTGGGTCTACGCTTCTTCCTTTTCTTTGCCATTTGCTTTGACTCAAATCCGCTATTAGGAGTTAGCCGTTTGTACCGACCGCTCGCTGAAATGTCCAATGCTGCTGTATTTCTCTATTCTATTCTCAATCAGGGTTTGCACATCCATTTCCTTGAGAGTTGCCAATTCTTTCTTGATTTGTCTTTTCAATCTTTTGGCCATCTCATCAGGATTGGCGTGCGCTCCACCGAGGGGCTCCTTAATGATATCATCGACGATGCCGAAGGAGAGCATGTCATCTGCAGTCAGTTTCAACGCCTCTGCTGCCTGTTGTTTGTAATCCCAACTACGCCACAAAATACTGGAACAGCTTTCCGGAGAAATCACCGAATACCAGGTGTTTTCCATCATAATTACGCGATCTCCCAGTCCAATTCCCAGGGCACCGCCACTGGCGCCTTCCCCAATGACTACACAAACAATAGGGGTTTCCAGCTGTGCCATTTCAAACAAATTTCGTGCGATGGCCTCAGCCTGTCCACGCTCCTCAGCTTCAATGCCCGGGTAAGCGCCGGGTGTATCTATCAAACAGACGACAGGAAAGCCAAATCGCTCTGCCAGCTTCATGAGGCGCAAGGCTTTTCGATAGCCTTCAGGATTGGGCATTCCAAAATTATGGTATTTACGCTCCTTCGTATTGCCTCCTTTTTCCTGTCCGATAATGACCACTGACTGGCCATCCATATTGGCCACACCCCCAATGATGGCTTTGTCATCGCCGTATTTTCTATCTCCGTGCATTTCCACGAATTTGCGACACATGGATTTAATGTAAAAAGAACTGTGCGGTCGGTTGGGATGACGAGAGAGCAGTACCTTTTGCCAGCCTGTTAAATTACTGTAGATGGTTTTTTGCTCGTGCTTAATTTTGGATTCAAGCTCCTTTATCTTATCAGCTACATCGATAACGCCTTCCGACTCTACCTCTTTCATTTTTCCCAGCTGCTCGTAAAGCTTTTCCAGGTTTTTTTCGAATTCCAAAAATACCATGTCCGGTAGAATGTTTTGATTCAAGTAAAACCAAAGGTAAGAACTTACAATTGATTGAAGGTTAGTTATTGGCGGGAATATATAGATGAAACTGTGAAAAAAAACTGCCTTTTTGAAAATATTTTTTGACCATAAAGTAAAAAAGACTTACTTTTGCCATCGCTCGAAAAAGCAGCCGAAGGGAAAAGCCCTTTTGGTTTTTTGAAAAGTGGTCCGGTAGTTCAGTTGGTTAGAATACCTGCCTGTCACGCAGGGGGTCGCGAGTTCGAGTCTCGTCCGGACCGCCAATAAAATGTTGACAAACAATGACTTATGTGTTATTTTTGTTGACAAACAAAGTTCTGCAAAGTTTCTGTTTTACTTTACAATGTTGTCACTTTTTGACATCTGTTGCCAAGTAAAGACAGAAATTTTGCACCGAGCTTTGCACCAAGATCGGGGTCAATTGCTTGTGATTTAGAATTTAAATCACAAACATGAATTTCATTGTCTTCAAACCCGTATCCTCCTATCAAAGGAAAAAACGCCTCCGAAAGGACGGAACTTCTCTACTTTACATCCAGGCTTATCAGAAAGGCGCTCAATACAAGTATTACGGTACAGGTATTTATTTGACACCAGAGCAATGGGACACCAAAAGGAACATTATCATACGCCATCGGGCGGCAAGTGCCCTCCAACAGCGCTTAAATAAATCGCTTGCTGAGCTGCAAAAACTCCAAA
>DATFJT010000032.1:0-2096 GCA_035269065.1 Saprospiraceae bacterium
CTTTTCATTTTAGGCTTTCGTAGTACTCCGTCACTTCATTCAAAACACCAAATGCCGTCTCCGCCATCACATTTCCTCTTGTATCCAATAGAGGGTTGACCTCCGTCAATTCCAGGCAAACGACCTTTTGGGTGTCCAGCAGGCTTTTGATGATCATTTTCACCTCTTCAGGGTCAAATCCCTTGGAAACAGGGGTGCCGGTACCGCGAGAAACCAAATCACAATCCAGGCTGTCCACATCGAAAGAAATGTAAATCATGTCGCATTGAGACAATTGTTTTTTGGCTTCCTCCATGCAAGCATCAAAGCCTCTGTGGCGCATTTCTGCGACCATGTAGTTGCGAATGTGAAACTTTTCCCGAAGCTTATCTTCTGCTTCTTCCGTATCCCGAACGCCGAAAAAGATCAAATCTTCTGGCAATAATTTTGGTCCGTTGACCCCAATATTTTTGTATTTCTCCCAGGTTGCCCTGGTATCATCATAAACCTCATTCACCCGGTTTTTGATATTGTCTTCACCCAAAGCTGCAGCAAGTGGCATGCCGTGCACATTGCCGGAAGGGCTCGTATACGGGCTGTGTAAATCTGAGTGCGCATCAATCCAGACCACTCCCAGACGCTTCGTAGGATACTGGGCTTTGATCCCGCTGATCGTCCCCAAGGCAGAGGAATGATCACCGGATAAAACGATGGGAAAATTCCCCTGGTCCAGGGTTTCTTTTACACCCGTGGACACGCGCTCGCACTGTTCTACCACAAAGGCAATTCTCTTGGCAAACTTCGCCTTGACCTTATTGTACACACTCTCGTTATCACTATCCAGATCGACGTACTTATATCGCGTGAAGTAATCGTTCCCCGCATTAATGGCGGCGATTTCCACGGCGTCTATGCCCATATCAGAGCCGCGCGTGCCTGCACCGATATCAGAGCGATTTTTGACTAATTTGATTGGTTTCATTGAAATAGGTATTGGCTTTAGACAGAATGAATTGTCACTGCAATTTAATGACTGTGACGTTTCAAGCCAAGTCTATTTCTTTTGGAAATCATAATATGATCGATCAACTCCACAGTCGCTCGTTTAAAAGCAGAAATTCAGTTTATTTTATAAAGTATAATTTCAAAAAAAATCACTCAAAATAGTCCTTGAGGGCTTCAACGTATTCTTCGAATGCCTGGAGACCTGTGCTTGTGATGCGCACGCTTGTATGGGGATAATTGTCTTTGTATCCCTTCTCAATGCGCACGTATTCCGCCTCTTCAAGCTTCTTGAGTTGTATACTCAGATTACCCGATGTCGCTTTCGTCTTTTCCTTTAATTCTACAAAGTCAGACTGACCCTCTTTGACGAGTAAAGAGATGATTTTAAGGCGTAACTGGGCGTGAAGCAATGGATTGAGCTTTTTAAACATGGTTCTTTCTGTGTTGATTTCTCAAATAGAATCCCGGCAACGCAACGCCTAAAAGTGCTGCAATTCCCATGATCAATGAATGCTGCATTTGCGGCAGAAAAAAGCACACCAGCCCTAGCAGGTTGGTCGCAACACCCGCCCCTGTGAGAAACGCCGACTGTATCAATCGCCCCGAAACGGCAACGCCTATACCCAGCAAAATTAATAAGACCGGAATCAATTCCGCTTCCAGCATCATCCCGTAAGAAAAACCCAGTGCAAACATGTTCACCGCCAATACAGACCACAATACACTGATGGATTTTCCGATATGGTTGGAAGGCCGATTGTCCCTTCTCGTATAATAAAAATAGGTAAATACGCCACCGACTGGCAATATGAAATAGGGGTAATAATTCACATCGTACATTTCATTGCTCAACAAATAGTACTGTCCGAAGGAAGCCAGGGCAATCAATACACCCCAAAAAATATATATGAACCCGTTCTCCTCCATTCTACTCCGACTCTCGGAGATAATCTCCCGGATCATGTCCAGGCTCTCCTTTGGTGTCAGTTCTTTTTGTGTTTCCATAAAGTAATATTTTATATTAATTAATTTATATCATAAACCTAATATAAGAGATTTACCCCAGCCTGTCAAGGTTTATCAGAAAAAATTGCATTTTTCACCTATGAAAA
>DATFJT010000033.1:0-3509 GCA_035269065.1 Saprospiraceae bacterium
CTTCCTTTTCGCTTTATAATAGGGTTATAGAAGCTGAAATAAGTCTTTGGGAAAAAAATATTTCAAATATTTTATGCGCTAAATACAAATCATTTGTACCCGAAGGAAAAGGCAGATTATATTTAAAGAAAGACTTTAATTCCTTGCTTGAACTTGATTTAGCTGAAGAAATAACTATGCAACAAGCCATAGATCGGTTGCGTGCATTAACTTTTAAAGGATATCAAAATGCCTATTTTTTAAACAAAGAAGGAGAAAAAGTTTTTGTTGAAATCACGCTCAGCCCAGATAAATAATGGTTAGTATTATTACCCCCCTTTATAATTCAGCATCCTTTCTTGAAAGATTGACAGAGTGTCTGTTTTCTCAAACCTATACTGAGCTCGAAATTATACTTATTAATGATGGCTCCCCTGATTACAGCCTCAAGCGTGCTCAAAACTATCAAAGAAACGACCCACGAATCAGGATTATAAACAAAACCAATAACGGTCAATCAGCAGCTCTAAACGATGGCATTGCACTAGCCACTGGGGAATATCTTTTGTTTTTAGATGCTGACGATACGCTAGCTGATACAGCTTGTGAGAGAGCCGTAACGGTGATAGAGAAATATGAAGCGGACATGGTGTTTTGGCTACATACTCGTGAGTTTCGACAGGAAGGTCGGACTGAGCCCGGCCCAGCTTACTTCCCAGCCGCTCGGCACTTTAAAAGTGAGGAGGATATGCGTTATTTACGTAGGCGAATGATTGGTTTATTGGGAGAAGAATTACGCAATCCGATTGCCACCGACTATTTCAATGCCGGCTGGGGAAAGCTTTATCGCACAGCAGTCATTAAGGAAAATAATATTCAATGGACAGACACAAAAAAAGTAGGAAGTTCAGATGTGCTCTTTAATGCGGAGTTAATGCCATTTGTCAAAAGTGCCTATTATCTACCTGAGTATTTGATACATTATACAAAAGATAATTACTCTTCGCTAACCAAAACGTACGGTTGGTCTTTATTCGAAAAAAAGAAATATTTGCACCAGGCATTGCAAAAAGTGGTTGATGAACATTATTCTGGAACTCCTGAATTTGAGGTGGCTCTTTCAAACCGAAGAGCCTTATCGTTGATTAATATAGCTTTAAGCGTAAGCAGATTTCCCTTTCATAGAAAGTCAATTACTTCTATGCGAGCCTTCCTTTCTAACCCTATATATCACCAAGCCTTAAAAAAACTGTCCCTTAAATACGTCCCTGGCCACTACAAGGTGTTTTTCCTCAATTGTCGGTTTAGTAATGTCTGTATTGTTTTATTGTTGGGTAGGATAATGCGGATTTTAAGATAATAATTATGTCTTATTGGTTAAACATTCATTATAGCCCGCTATTTAAAATTCCCAGAAAAATTGCTAAGTATGGTTTTAGTGCTCTATATCCACTGGTCATTAAAATTTGGGAATTACCCCAGGTTAAAAGTATTGAGGAGACTATTCTAGCTTTAAGCAAAAACCGTCTATGTATTGCTCGATTTGGAGATAGTGAAATGCTATATATAGCTAAAGGACTAAATTTGCCTTATCAGCGATTTGATAAGAGGCTTGCCGACGAGTTAAGCGAGATTCTTTTATCAAAAGATGATCACATTTTGGTAGGGTTACCAGACGCTTACCGGACATTAGAAGATTTCAAGCCCAACATAAAAATTTTTTGGCGATCTCAGATTACCTATAACTATCCTACTATTTATAAACTACTCGATTTAACCAAGCAATACTACAATGCCAATATTACCAGACTCTATTATGGATATAAAGATGTTCAAAAATCTAGCTATCACTTTTCATTAATGCGTAGTTTATGGGAAGAACGTAATGTTTTATTAATAGAGGGAGAAAAGAGTCGATTGGGTATGGGGAATGATCTTTTTGCTGATGCAATCTCAGTGGAGCGTATTTTAGGTCCCGCTCATCATGCCTACGATCAAATTGATAATCTGTATCGCGAAGTGCTAAAACATGTCACAGAAAAGTTAGTTCTCGTTGCCATGGGTCCTACTGCTAAAGCCTTAGTCTACAGGTTGGCTCAACAAGGCTACCAAGCTATTGATATCGGCAACTTGGATTTAGAGTACGAGTGGTTCAAAAGAGGCGTAAAAGAACGGGTAATTATTCCGGGTAAATATGTTAGCGAAGTTAAAGGAGGTAGGAATGTAGAGGACGCTACAGATGAAGTGTATTTGTCTCAGATTGTGGCCAAATGCCTGTAAGTAAACCTTTTCAAAATATCTTGGTAATTGGTCCTAATATAGGAATGGGAGGCGTAGAGCGAGCCTCCTGTAATGTGGCCAATGGCCTTCAGAGCTTAGGGCATAAAGTGACCTATTTAGCGTTGATTCCGGAAGAACCATTTTTTCATCTGGATGCTGAATACGTTGAACCTAAAGACTTTAATGAAAATAGGATGAATTTTTCTAAAACACTACAATTCATACGCCATCATGTAAAGCAGATTCAACCTGATACCATACTTTCCTTTACTAAGTTTTATGCGGCTACGGCCAATCTTGCCCTTTTGGGAACCCGATTTGGCATTGTAGTTTCAGAGCGATCGAGTCCCTTGTATCGATGGCCATTTAAAATAGAGTTCATAGCAAGACTTTCTTTTTGGCTCAAGAGGCCAAAAGCAGTCATTTCACAGACTAAAATTGCATCACATTACCATCAAAAATACTACGGCAAAACTCAATATTACGTTATTCCGAATCCGGTGCGTGAGATCAAAAAATATCCCGAACTCAAAAGAGAAAAAACTATTTTGGCAGTAGGCCGCTTTCATGATCACTGCAAAGGATTCGACCTCCTGGTAAAAGCCTTCAACTTAGTTGAAAATAGCCAATGGCGGCTTGTATTTGCGGGTGGAACGAAAGCGCAAGGAAATTACTTATTGGACCTGGCTAAAGAAGATAAAAAAGACAGGATTGAATTTTTGGGAGTAGTGAGAGATATGGATAGACTTTATGCCCGTGCAGGTATATTTACGATGCCCTCAAGGAGTGAAGGTTTTCCAAATGCTTTGGCGGAAGCTATGTCGGCGGGATGTTGTTGCGTAAGTTTCGATTTCATCGCGGGTGCAAGTGATATGATTAGGAATCGCAAGAATGGTGTTTTAGTGCCGCCTCAGGACATCGAACAGTTGGCTAAAGAAATTGATTGTTTGATAAAGGATGAAGCATCCCGGATTACCTATCAATCTGAAGCGGTAAAAACAAGGCAACTCCTCAAGCAGGAAGTCATCACTAGGAAATATCAGGCAGTTCTGAGCGAATAATTATGTGCGGAATAAACGGTTTTATTTCTTACAATTACGCTGGGGTAGAACTCAAACGCGCAACCCGCACATTGAAAAGCCGGGGCCCAGATGATTCAGGATATTTTTATAGGTCTCCTGTAGGATTAGGACATTCGCGCTTATCAGTTATTGACTTAAATTCGGGTGCACAACCGATGGTAAGTGATG
>DATFJT010000034.1:0-12431 GCA_035269065.1 Saprospiraceae bacterium
TAATATACACGCTAAGCTCGACATGGGGGAGATCAGCAAACTGCTGGATATAGATTCTTCTGGCATAAAAGGGGAGATAATTGTGGACATTATGCTCGATGAATTTATCGATCCGGACAGTCTCGACGCATTATCAGCAAAACTTCAGAAAGGAAGCGAAAGCAAGATTGTATTCCGAGATTTCTCCTTAGAAACAGATTTGTTCCCTTCCAAGCTAGAACAAATAAATGGTGCCGTTCATTTGGAAAAGGGCCATCTCGTTATGGATAGCTTATCCGTTCGTATTGACAGTAGTGACCTTTTGCTCTATGGCAAGATTACCAACTTTCTACCATTTCTCCATTGGGAACCAGATGATTTGATAATTCGTCTTGAAGGCAAATCCAGCAAGTTAGATTTAGAAAAACTGATGGCAACACAATCAAATGCCTCACCATTCTCGGATGTACTGAGCGACCTTTCTTTTGGCATTCATTTCGAAACGCATACCTATGCACTTTGGGAATCCAGCTTTTTACCAGAGGGTGAATTTTTTATCGATTCCCTCTTTTGTAAACTTAGAGATTTCCCCCATGAATTACACGACTTTTCTGCTGACATTCTTATAGATAGTCAATCTGTTACTATCAAAGATTTTCATGGGGAAGTAGATGATAGTGATTTTAATTTGACTGCCCACTTGCAAGGGATAGAATGGTTAAATCGAAAGGATACCGTCGCGCCACTACTGATGGCTATAGAACTAAAAAGTAATCATTTGCATTTTCAGGACTTAATGACCTACAAAGGAGTCCAATATTTGCCCGAGGATTATAGAGGAGAATACCTAAGTGAATTGAATATTCGTGCTGAAATGCAAACAGACAATCAAGCGCTCAACAGCACAAAGATGTTGCCCGACCTGAGTTTGAAATTGGAAGATGCACATTTCTACCTACAACATCATCAACGCAAATTCCAAAATATACGCGCCTCATTGCTCTTCAGGGATGGGAACTTAGAAATAGAAAACGTATCAGGTAATTTGGGGGCAAGTGACCTAATGGTAAAGGGAAAAATCCAAGGAATAAATGATCAGGTGTCCACACCTAAATACACAATTGAATTGGCGGCTCAGTATCTAGACATTGACGAGCTTTTGGATTACGAAATAAATAAGACAAATCAATTACATGATAGTGCATTCAATGTCTTTGAAAAACCTTTTGCCAATCTATCCCTTGAAGCCAATGTGGAAGAACTGGTCTATCATAAATTTCATTTCAAGCAATTACATACTAGATTAAGAACTACCCCGGACCATTACATATATTTAGATACCCTTCATACGAATGGAGCTGATGGTTCATTAGCATTGAACGGATACTTCAATGGTTCAAATCCCTCTCGGATCTATTTTAAAAGTACTCTTCAATTGAGGGATATGAATATCGATAAGATATTCTATAAGTTCGAAAATTTTGGACAAGATCATTTGTTAAGTGAAAATCTGCACGGTTATATCACGGCAGATGTGAACTCACGTGTAAGAATGTATCCTGACCTCACTCCAATAATCGAAGAATCAGAGGCTCATGCTGAGGTACGTATAAATGAAGGAAGCATATTAAATTATGCCCCACTAAAAGCCATGTCTGATTATTTCACTGATAAGAACTTAGATAGTGTTCGATTTGGAGAGTTAATCAATACGTTTGACTTAAAAGACGGTACGTTATACATCCCCAACATGACCATCAGTTCTACTCTGGGTTTCCTGGATGTATCTGGACAACAGTCTGCCAAAGAAGACTTATCCATGGATTACCTTCTACGTATCCCACTAAAAATGGTTAAAAAAGCAACTTTTAACAAGTTATTCAATCGCCAAGGTAATAATGATCAAGAGGAGGAGATTATGGAAGATTCCGGAAAAGGACTAAGGGTAAATGTGCGTGTAACAGGTACACCTGAGCGTTATGATGTTAAAATGGGAAAAAGGAAATAATTCAATTTGAGGTTCTGTAAATATCCAACATCCTATTAGCCTCCTTTGTCAAAATATTGTCACAGATTATTCAATTGACGCTTAACCTTACGTTATTCAAGATTATTGAATACCAATTCCAAAACCAATATTTAGTTGGGTTTGGTCACAGAAAATTTGGTCATAAGAAAGAGCCGATACCCCATAGGCTAAGAAAAGACCATTTTAGTAACCAATACAGAAATAGCCCCTACAAAATGCCTCTTATCGCCAACAATCATCCTGAAATTGAATCCTGAAGAAACATGAATTCTCACGATTTCGGCTGGAGGAAACGAAAAAAATATGGGGAAATTAGGATAAAAAATCGATTGTGCGCAAGTTGAATAGGCTGAAAAAACATCGGTGCCGTCCAAATACAGTAGGAAGTGGACCTATTCCCAATCGGCAGTTCATTCGTTTAATTCAATCTGCACATACAAACCTTGCAGCTAAAGTTGATTTCCCTCTTTGACACAAATAGTCAAGCTCTCCTTGGAAAACAACCATTCTTGGCTCAAAATAGACCCTTCATAGTTTTAGCCGCTTTCAAATTTGATCGAATACACGCTTATAATTCTTTCTTTAATGCATTACATTTTGAAACTTTCGGTCAGGAGATCAGAATTTCAACTTGCAAAAAGGCTTATCAACAAAATTTAGAATTCTTCCATTCAAAGATAAAAACCTATTTTACCTTGATATTCAAAATTACCTCAGTTAACAAAATCACCAACTATGAAAGTCCTTCTATATATCTTCTTGCCAATATTTTATGTTGCTTCTCTGAACGCCCAGGTGAATGAGACTGATATGAGACTATACAATTGGAAAGGTAAGTCAACCGAATTATCCGAAGGATATGTCATTTTAAAAGCAGGTAAAAAGTTGGAAGGTATGATTTCCCTTAGTGGAAGTCCTGAAAAGGTAGAAGAAATCTCTGTTCATACCCTGGGTAAGGAATTTGAATTACCTATCGCTTCGGTCTCCAAATACGGGCTATTTAAAGAGGAATTAACGGTGGGCGGTGATCCTACATTATTCGAATGGAAAGGTACTGCTATAGTTATGGGAAAAGCGGTATCGAAAACCAAAGAACGGCAAGGCTACATCATCGACCAAAAAGGGAATCGTTTTGAAGGCGCTCTGCAGTTAAAAAAAGTAGAAGGAGATCTTGATCAGGCAACAATTAATGGAAGTTATGGTAAAAAGAAATTCGGCATCCATGAAGTTAAAGAATATGGCCTTCTGCTTACGATAAATGAATTAAATAAAGGAGGTAGCAAGGAGTACAAGCGTGAAGGGAAGAATTTTGCAGAATCCACCATTGTGTATTATGATGGAAGAGAAGATAAAGGCTGGATGGCATTTAAACAATGCAATTACACCGATGATGGCTGGGCCTATTCAGATATCCTTTTCACTAAAACCTATGAAGGTCTTTTAAAGTCAATTGAAGATGACCAGGTTGAGCGCGTGTTTAGGAAGTCTTCAATAGGAGAAAACTTGGAATACTTTAAGTACGAAGGATACTTCCTGGATGCAGAGGAATTACAAAATTCTAACTTCAAGGACCCAAGTAAGGAGTTCAATCCTGGTGTAGTGACCTTTCAAGATGGTACAGAAAAGTCGGGTCTCGTCGCCCAGGAACGTGGTCGAGGTAATTATTTCACTCGAACCATCTTATTCAAATCAGGTGAAGATGCCATTCAACAATTTGGTATTGATGAAGTAAAATCGTTTTCTCAGGAATATTTAGATCCAGATGATCTTGAAGTGGAGTTTCATCATTTTATCATTGATCAAAAAGTTTTCATTGAAGAACTTTTCGATGGAAAAGTCTTTCGGCTGGTGCAAAATCCCTTCCCTACCCACGTAAATGAACGCGCTACGAAAGTGGCAAAACTTGGTACAGGATGGGGTGGCCAAATCGTCCAAACTCAAATGATGAAACTGACAGAGTTGGATCGCTTTAGAGCTTCCTTAACAGAGGATGATTTTGCAGAGCGCAGTGAACGAATCAATAAAGACCTGGAGCAAATTCGTTCGATGAGTGTCGAAGAATTGGAGGTAGAAAAATCAGCTATGCTGAATGGAAGAACTGAGGAGGAATACCTGAATGAATTAGATAATGGAAATTCATTTAATCAGGTTGCAGAAAAGTATGTATGGCAAGCCATCACTTCTGAGATCATGCGTAAACAGCTGATACAAGGAGTCGAGGTATATTACAAAGAGTGGTATTTTATCAATAAAAAGGAAAACAAGAAATATATCATATGGCGGCAAGACTATAAAAACCAATCTCAGGAATTACTGATGGGTTGTTTAGATTATCTGATGCTAGATAAGGATCAACAAAAGTTCTATTCCAGTTGGGAACATCGATTTGAGACAATCAAATATCTGGACCAGTGTTATTCTGAATAGAGACGATTTAATAAAATGAGCCTATGGCGCCATTCTTATTTCATGCTATTCGTTTATTATTTAAAGAGTGTGACATCTCCCTTAATTAATTCTGTCGTGCCATCAAATAGCTCCACTTCTGCATAATAGACGAATACCGCAGGGTTCATAGGCTTGTCCTTAAAGCTGCCATCCCAGCCAAATTCTGGTTGACTGGCTGGGAAATTTTCATTTCTAAATAAGAGGTTGCCCCAGCGATCAAAAATGGCCAACTCCGAAATGTTATTAACCGTCTTGTCACCGTAAATGGTGAAGAAATCATTAACACCGTCACCGTTGGGAGAAAAACTGTTCGGAGCATAAATATTGATTTCCCTTCGAACGAAAACACGAATACTAGCCCTAGAGACGCAACCAGCGGTGTCGGTCACCACTACTTCGTAGACCCCGCTTTCAACACCATCTACTTCAGTAATCAGACAAGTGTCACAACTTAAATTCTCTTCGGGTATCCATTGCACATTAGAGATTTCCTCTTCCGGGACACTTACGAGTACGTAAATGGTTTCACTGTCGGCGAAATCCACTTCAATTTCTGCAGGGATTTGTGTAAGTAGTTCCCTACCCTCACGGATAACGATGGTCGTATCTAAAAAGCAATTGTTGGCATCAGTGATTCGAATAGTGTAATTGCCCGGAGCCAAATTACCAACGAAGGTACTGTTGGTTTGAGGATTGCCGTTTAGAAGCATAGAATAAGGAGCAAAGCCTCCCTCTACTTCAAGTATATTGATCGTCCCGTTATTTTCTCCCTGGCATCTTACATCTCTGTTGGCAATTTGTAGTAATTCAGGCAAATTGGTATTGATTTCTACAAGAATACTATCGCTGGTCGTACAACCATTGTCACTGTTCAGAGCAGAAATAGTGTACACACCAGAGCCGCTAATTTGCGGGTTCAGTGAATTTTGTCCATCAAGAATTTGCCCTTGATCTGTCTGCCATTCCACTTCAATATCCGAACCTGTGGGTACAGAAGCAGAAAGGGTCAATACTGTATCAGGATTACAAAGGACGCTTTGATCATCACCAGCTTCTAAAAGAGGTGCATCCAAATCCGTATCCACGATTGCTGAATCTGTGCGCGTACATCCAATCAAACTATCTGAAAGAGTAAAATAGTAGAGACCAGGTTCATCTACCTCTAGTTCATAACCATCATTACTCAGCAGATTGCCATCTTCATCTGTCCACTCGATAGACAGACCAGACGATCTCTGAGAGTCGTTGGCATCCAATGTAACCGAAGGCGTATAACAATCAATTATATCAGGCTGCTCAAGATCTATGAATGGAAATTCTGTAAAGTCTTCCACATTGATGGAATTGGTAGAATCACAACCATTAAGCGTATTGATGGCAGTTAAAGTCACTAAACTACTATCCACGATTATTTTGACGGGCCCTTCAAAATTCTCATTATCAATTGTCCATGTATAAATCACATTATCTTCATCAAGGGAAGAGAGTAGAATTTCCTCCACCACACAGTCTAGTATTGTCGTAGGGTCTGCAAAAATTGTTGGATCAGGGGCCTCATTATCCAGTCCAACGACTACCTCATCTCTTGGTGAACGACAGGCATTCTCGTTGTCAATAATCTGGAAGAAATATCTTCCTGGTGCAGAAATCAGGACGGTGAAATCCGTCGAGATAATATTGCCAGACTCGTCCGTCCATTCTACTGAAATATTGGAAGAACCGGATACTCTGCTTCCTGATAAGGTGAATTCCGTAATCGCACAAGTCAAAAAAGTATCCGGACCGGCATCCGCAATTGGAATATCGTCATCTAAGGTGACTATGGCGCTGTCTACCACTATGCACTGATTGTTATAAGTCACCTGCAGAATATAAGTTCCAGGCACGTCTACAAGAGGTTGTAGAACATTAAAGGTATCTGCTGTTGGCCCTGTCCACTGATAAATTCCAGGCTCGCTTGAAGTGCCTTGTAATTGCACTTCCGGCACCGCACATGTAATTTCAAAATCTGAACCGGCATCTGCCGTTTGCTCACAAGAAGAGCACGGATCTCGTGAAACCTCAAACTCCAATTCACACTGAGGACTCAGCGTATCTGTCAAAGTAAGATTATAGGTAGAACCGTCTGCCAACAAATTCTCAATCCTGATCAATTCTCCATAATTGAAAGGACCCCATGTCGTATCACCATCAGTTAACTCAAACTGGGTCGTAGGTCCAAAATTAATATCCACCCTGAATTCAATATAAAACCGGTCATCTACTGAAGTCGGACCTGTATTGTTGTCATCACAATCGCTCACAAAAAGATCATTTAGAACCAATTCGCATGGATTGGAACATGACCGAGGGGGATTTACAGTGATGGTATCTGGGCAATCATCTCTTAAGGCATCAAACAATATATATTGAACAGGGCCATCTGCAATTAAGAATGGTCCGAAAAAGAGAGAATCTCCATTATTTAAAGTATCTGTTAGACCTTGCACATACCACCGATCAGAGGCGTTTATTGAATTCCCGCTTAAATAAAAAGTGTAGGTATCATCTTCTTCTACGCCCATGGTTCCAGCGTCATCACACAGCAATTGAAGAATGAGCGTTTCTACCAGACAATCATCTGAGCAAGAAGTGAGAATGCCAAGTGACCTCGTTAAGACGCATTGGTTATCCACCAGGTCTTCCAGTTGGATTGTGACCGGATCCATCGTGACTGGGATGGTAAAGCTTTCATCCTCATCATAATTGTATATACCAATACGTGTACCATTGACGGAAAGGCGATATTGATTGGTCGGGCTCGCATTCACCCCGGAAACATTGATGGTTACATTGTAAAAATCATCGGTAGGGTCTAAAGGGGTGCCGTTGTCATTGCACAAAGTATCCAAAAGATTGATTGTCAATTCACAATCCGTAGAACAGGGGGTTAGCGGTCCAACTTGTCGCGTTATGGTACAACCAGTATTGCTATCTACAAATTCCAAGGTCGGAGTACTTCCATCAGCATCCAAAGTAATAGTAATTGTACTGCCATAGTTTCCACTAGCAAGAACTGTAGCACCCAGCAATACATCAAAGCTGCCAATATTGTTTTTATTGTTGTCTATTTGAAGGGTTAGAGTGTAAATGTCGTCTGTATCATCTGTATTGGTGCCATTGTCACTACAGACCAAGTCAAAATTGACGATGCTCAAATCCAGACCCTCTTCAATAGTGAAATCCAAACTACTCTTACACCCTGCAGTATCTCTGACGTAGGCCGTATAGGGTCCTGGTGCCAAAGAGTCAAAAGTACTTTCTACCTGATAGAAAAAATCATTCAAACTATATTCAGGGTTTCCATTATTGCTCGGGCTCAAAATACTTACCGATCCATTTTCTTCACCAAGGCAGACTTCATTCTCAATATCAAGAGTTATCTCCGGCAATGGCAATACTTCGAGAAGAAGTGTGACCACTGTATCACAGCCACTGGCATTACTTACATTGACATACAAAGTTTGAGGATTCGATGTGTTATCATATGCATTTGGAAGTGCATTGTTTTGATTTTCAGCATCAGCCCGAGTGATATGAAAGCTAAAATTCAACCCACTCTCAGGAGACAACAAAGGTTCTGCTGTCGTCAGATCCCAACTTAGAATATTATCTGTGTCATCATCACATGCCATCAATTCAGCAGAGTTTGCCAACGGAATTCTGCTTATCGTGAGTCGTACAGGTGTCCGGATTGGACTAATACAATCCGGCTCTGCCAAGTTGTATGCCTCAGCGTAGAATGTATATACACCGGGAGCACTGACCATAGGTGTATAGCTTGTCGTATTGCCTGCAAGTAAGGTGCCGCCGTTGGGTTGATCGTACCAATTGACACCATCATTTGGTCCAACAGTTACTCGCAGAGTAGGAATGGCTTCACCAAAACAAATATTCAAATCACCGAGGCTTTGAGGTGCATCCACCTGAGGGCAGTCACAATTGGGAGGATTCACTGTTATTATTTGTACGCAACTGTCCTGACCGGTTGTTAACTCGATAGTCAAAACCTGCATAACAGGAATATCATTGATGGTGTACTGTGTTCCATTTGGTCCGTCCAGGCTTCCTGCATTAATGCTTACATTGTTGCCATATGCCTCGAGAATAACAGTATATGTCATTCGGTCTTGTGAGCACTGCACGCGCAGCACATCGCCCCGTATCTCTTCATTGATGGTGATTTCTATTCTGGCGGTATCTCCTGCGCAACTAGCGGAACTCAAAATATAATCAAAAATGTAAAGACCAGCTGGCTCACCAACAAAGCTCACATTGGCTGGATCGCTCAAGTCTATTCCGCTTCCCAGCGGGTCCGTCCATCTTCCGTTGTTGTTATCCTGACCATTTAGATAATCGAAAAGATTAACATTCTCAGCCTCGTAACAAAGATACCCACTACCATCATCACCCGCGTCTGGCGCTTCAAGAACTATAAGTTGAAATTGAATGGTATCCTCACAGTCATCTAATGAATTACCGGTTATGCTGTAAATCTGATCCTGATCTGGAGACACATTGAGGTTGGTAAGCTGATTTCCGGGAGTTGGAGGAAAACCTTCGTGATAGCTGTAAATCGCATCAGAATTGTTTTGGTCGAAGATCTGGATGCTGCCCAGATTGTAATTCTCTCCCCGGCAAATGGTATCAGTGCTTGGTTCAATAACCAAATCAGGCTCAATGGGATCAAAAATAAACTGCTCATGTTCGATAAGCTCTCCCGTACAAGCATTTTGAAATTCCCATCTGTAAACGGTTTCTTGTCCATTGCGCTCTACCTGTGGCATCACTTCTCCCTCCAAATTACAGGGTGCTTCCTCGAAGTTAGAATAGGCCAATGGTTGAGGTGGCGGTACAGCTTCTCCACAGTCCAAGTCAATATCAAAAGGTGGATCTATCCAATCAGGATCCCTGAGAGGTTCTATTTCTAAAATCTGAGTATGCTCGATGGTATTTCCACATTGGTCTGTAAATTCCCAGACGTAAATAATTTCACCCCCGCAACTGTCGTAATTCTCGGTCACCGCAGGCATCACCTCCCCTTCGATCGGACAATTATTGTCAAAGTTTGAATAGGGTAAGGCCTGAGGTTCTTCAGGAATTTCGGAACATTCAATGACTTCATCGTCCGGATAGAATAAAAACTCAGGCATCTCTCCTGGCTCAATAGTAATGACTTGTTGATGCTCAATCCTTCGGTTACAGACATCGGTAAAATCCCAGGAGAGTATAACTTCACTCCCACAAGGGGTGATTTCCCCGGTTTGAACCGCGGTAATGTTGCCTTCTATCTGACAAATTCCACCTTCAAAATTGCTGTAAACCAACTCGAGTGGTTCTCTGAGATCTTCCGTACAGGAAATCGTAATATCCTCCGGGGCGTCCAACCATTCTGCTTCAGGGGCTGGCTCTATTGTAATATTTTGGGTGTATTCGATGGTACGGCCACATGGATCAACAGCAGTCCAGGTATTCGTAATTAATCCAGCACAAGGGAAGGTTGAGGGGGTCGTCACCGGACTCACAAACCCTTCAATGAGACAATTTCCTCCTGCATTGTTGCTGTACTCCAAATCATCCTGTGGAATGAACTCTCCGCATTCAATGGTAATATCCTGAGGTGGATCAATGAAGATCGCCTCAGGGGCAGGCTCCACAGTAATTGTTTGTGTATGCTGTAAAACCCGACCACAAGGATCTGTAAACTCCCATGTATTGGTCATTGTGCCTCCGCATAAATCCGGCTCAGCACTACTAACGGGAGAGACAGAGCCCTCTATTAGACAATTTCCTGAAGACGAATTCGTGTATTCCAAATCATCCGGGTTATTGACAAAATCCTCACATGAAAAAATTTCATCTGCAGGCAAACTTGTAAAAAAAGGCGGCGGTGCCTGGCGCACTGTATACGTTTGTGTGTGCTCTATGGTATTTCCACAAGGGTCTGTAGCCTCCCAAAGATTTGTGATTTCTCCACCGCATATATCGTAATTATCTGTTCGAATGGGATCAACGGACCCTTCAAAGAGGCAATCTCCCGTGCCGTTGTTCGTGTAATTGAGTGGGTCGGCATCGCCGGGGATCATATCGCATAGAACTACACCATCTGGTGGCAAAAACTCGAAAGCAATTGGTTGTGGCGGGTTGACTGTAATGCTTTGGGTATGGGTCGCAACATTCCCACATAAATCCTCTGCCTCCCATGTCCTGGTAATGCTTCCGCCCCCACATAGATCAGCACCACCATCCTCAACTCCTACACTAGAACCAGGGGCAACACAGTTGTCTGTCCAATCTAGGTCGTTCATATCCGGCAATTGATCGAAGCACTCCAATACAAGATCACCCGGAGGATTATCGAAAATGGGGACTTCACTATCGACAAAACTCACTGTAACTTCTGCCCAGTCACAACAATTGGCATCATCAGAACAATCAACAGATTGAGGATCTAAGCCGATTGTTGGATCAGGAGCATCACTGGTGGGTAAATAATTATACGAGTACAAAATAAAATCCTGACAAATATCTGAGGTTAATTCATAGCTATCGCCGTCAATGATCTCGATTACAACACCTGTATTGTCGACAATAAGAATGTGCTGACTATAATCGGAATCCGTCTGATAGCCTGTTACCGTAACATCGATAGACTCCCCCGGACAAACTTCTGTTGGGTTTGCTGATATGGTTCCTGCTTCCGCCTCACAGCAATCTACGTATTCAATCGTAAAGGAGATAACAGAGAAACAGAGATCACTAATCTCAGTTCTTATCCAAATAGTTGTCGTTCCAAAAGTCCCTAAATCAAAAGGACAGGCTATTTCGTTGTCCCCACTTTCAGCATCTGCCTGATTTTCATGAAATGTTATGGTCCACCCCTCCGCATCTGGATCCGGAGTCAACGGGGGATCAAAAAATTCAATGTAATCACAGAAATCAACAAACTGATCACATGAGGAAATAGGTGCAATCGGATCCAGGTCTGGAGAAGCCTGAACTTCCACCTCGATACATGTCTGGGTTTCGTAACAAAAGTTGTCCGCAGTAACGCAAACAGTCGCAAAACCCTCCGTAACACCTGTTATAGTTGCCGTGGTTCCATTCTCATCCAAAGAAATCACGCCAAGACCACTCTGAACTTCCCAGAAATAAGCCGTGCATTCATTTTGGTCCGCATTGATCACTTCAATGTCCACCTGATCGTCCTGGCAAATCAACAGGGGATCATCGGAAGGATCCAATTCAGGCTCAAGGGGAGGGCCAGTAATGGATGTAATGCCTGTAGCAGATACTGTAAAGTCACAAACATCTCCTGAAAAACCATCAATCATCAAAATATAAGGCTGTCCCGGTGTACCGTTAAAATTGATGGTGAATGGATTTGTGTTACCATTCGATATACAAACCAATTCCTGGAAATTTGTACAATCATCCGTCTCATAAATAATGGCCTGCACGCCCAAACCAGTTGTACAATTTGAAGGTGTGATTTCAAGAACAACTGTTCCGGTTTCAGGACAAAAAGAATAAAACAAATTATTATGCGTGATACCACAAGAAAAAGTGAGTGGGGGAGAAGGCGGAGAACCACCATTGTTTAGTGTAACCCCCAAGTTTTCACTTAAACACGCTGCTTCCTGGCAAGTAAATCCATTCCCGGGCTGGGCATGCAAATTCAAACTCATTCCCAATAAAAAAATGACTAAAATGTTGCTGAATTGTTTCATAGTTATTCTTTGCCCATAATTAAAATGGAACCAACATAATAAAAGACTTAGCTCTATCCACGAAAACAAAAACTATCCAGTGTAAGCTAGGCTCTCAAAATGCTTCTTTCACTGCTGCCTGGCGCATCACAATGAATGATACTTATCAGGCTTAGGATGTTGTCCACAAGTACAAACACTGTTGGGATATGCTCAAAGAGGATTCA
>DATFJT010000035.1:0-2146 GCA_035269065.1 Saprospiraceae bacterium
AATATGTTTACAGTGATCTTGGGTTTATACTGCTTGCAGAGATTGTTGAGGTTGTCAGCGGAACTCGCATTGACCGGTTTGTAAGAAATAATTTTTATATACCTATGGGTTTAAACAGTACTCATTTTAATCCGTACGGTGTTGGCCGCTGGATATCTGATCGGGTCCCTCCTACCGAAATTGATACTACTTACGGTCGCGGTATTGTGAAAGCCTATGTGCATGATGAAAGAGCCTATTTTATGGATGGCATTGCCGGGCACGCAGGCTTATTCTCTTCGTCCACAGATATTGCAAAACTGGCTCAGTTATTTATAAATAAAGGACTTTATGCAGGCCGAAGGTATTTATCCGAAGAAACAGTTGAGCAATTTACGTCAAAACAGTCAAAAATAAATAACAGGGGATTTGGTTTTGACAGAAAGAGTGAGGGATTCAGCACCGCAGGAACGTTTACATCCATGAATACATTTGGCCATTTAGGATTCACAGGTACCAGTCTGTGGATAGATCCGGACCAGGATTTGGCTATTATTTTATTAACAAACCGTACGTTCCCAAATCGAAGCTATGGCAGTACAATAAGTAAAATCAGAAATGAAATAGCTAATATTCTTTCAAAATCAATCATTCACGAATGAACTGGAATTATTTTTTAAAAAACAGTTCTGTACCGGATTCTAAAAGACCATCTGCTGCTGCTGTAAAAGGTAAAAACGGGTTATTCTATCCCGGGGTGAGTATCGAAAATATTTCACACCCTCTCACAATCACTGCAGTACAGGCGGCTGTTTTCAGCTGCCTCGCTGATGCAACACAACCTGATTTGCTTTTTGTTCACAATGTAAAAACTGAACCACTATTATCTTTTTGGATCGATGAATTTAATCTGAATATAACATCAGAAGAGATTCCGGATACAGCCAGATTTTATGACCCGGTTTTATCAAAGGACACCAATGTTGAATCAAAACTCATGGATCTGACATCTAACTCGATAATTCCCAATTCGAATTTCCCGGTAACCGCTCTCATAGAGATTGAAAAAGGATATATACCCGGGGTGAATGTTGAATGCAGTGCATGGAACCTTGGCCTGTGTGCAGAGCGCGTGGCTATCTCCAGGGCTATCAGTGCCGGGTACAGAGATTTTAAATCCATTGCCATTTATGCACCAAAATCAGATTTCATTAGTCCATGTGGGGCATGCCGACAGGTTTTAGCTGAGTGGATGGACCTTCAAAATGCACATATGTATCATGGAGACGGCTCCCGGTCACGTCATCTCGTTAAGCACTTATTGCCCTATGGATTTACTTCATTTGAATTAAGAAAGCGAAGCTGAATATGGAATATCTAGCAATTCTCGATTATGAACATATGGATAACGGTCTTTTTTTAACCTCATTAGCCAAATCTATAGCCAGGCAGAAAAAAAAAGGATTAATTTTACACGGTGACAGTGCATACACTGACCGGTTAATTCAGACAGGCATGATGCGTGAAGATGCTCAAATACGAGCAGCCAAAGATTTAAATCGAAGGCTTGTGGCCTTATTTGCTGATCATGGGGTCTCCTCTATCGGATTAAATGGATACCAAAGATCGATGATCAGTACAAATGGAAATAATATTGAGATAGATAAAGCATTAATAGACTCACTTCCTTCATCTCCACTGCTCGTACTTTCAAATATTGCCCAAATTACCACATCAGAAGATTACTCATCCCTGCCCCTGGCCGATCTTGGTAATTCATTACAGAATGAATTTAATCTGGATGAATTAATTGTATTCAGTATGAACAATCAAAATGAGATAATTAAATCTGATATACCAAAAGAGATGAGATGGGACAGCATTGACACTTCTTTTCAAGAAAATTATCTTCCTGAAGAATTTCATGATAGAAAAGAACTTTCATTGCGACTTCTTTCGCCAAACGAATTTGGCAATTACCCTGAAATACGTGATTCCACTCTTATTTACTGAATCAAATAAAAAAAATACCACTGATGTGCATTTTTTATGCGATTTTCATGGATTTTTATTTGAACATTAGGAACATCTTACATAGTTTCGCTTATTCTTTGTTTCAAAAGAAACCTAACATTAATTAACCGAAGGAGTTACACAATGAGCAGAA
>DATFJT010000036.1:0-9045 GCA_035269065.1 Saprospiraceae bacterium
ATTTGAAAATTCTCAAAATACTCCAAGAAAATTCAAAAATCACCAACTTGGATTTGTCCAGAAGAATTGGTCTTTCTCCTGCACCTACATTAGAACGTGTTAAAAAATTGGAAAAGAACAATGTTATATTAAGTTATCATGCACAGGTCAACCCACAGGCTATTGATTTAAACGTGCAGACATTTATACTCGTTTCGTTGGCCTGGAAAAAGGAAAATGCTTTAAATCGATTTTTGGAAAAGATCAAAGGCATAGATGAAATAACTGAAGGATATATCATCACCGGTGAGGGAGACTTCCTTTTGAAGGTGATTTGTAAGGATATTCCGACTTATGAGCAATTGTTATTTAAATCGCTATCTCAGATTGAAGAAATTGAGCGATTGAAAACACTCATGACCTTGTCCAATGTGAAAAACTCGAAAATTCTTCCTTTTAATTATTAATCGCATTTGAGCGGTACACAATCGAAAATATGGAGTGTCGATCAGAAAGGATTAAAATTTTCTTTTCTGATCGGCAGCATCCATGTGCCTCACCAACTCTTTCCAACTCTGTGCAATCATTCTTTGGAGCTCGTTTCTAAAGTGAGAACTGTGGTTACAGAAACGACTTTAGATGCCCAACCAGATGCATTTCTTTCCTGCCCGAACTGGGCGAATCTGCTTTCTGACAAAAAACGTGAAAAATGGCAGAGGCTGATGAACCAGTGGAATGTGCCGCCTCTAAGCCTTTGGTATTCTCTCCCACCTATTGCATTGCTTAATTTTATGCAGGTAAAGGCCTTGTCTGAAGATGCGCAGGGCACCGTTTTAGATGAATGGATCTATGAGCAGGGAATAAAGGCAAATAAAGAAACAGATGGCCTGTTGTCACCAGAAGAGCACTATGGATTACTCCTGAAAATACCGCTGGAACATCAACTAAACATGCTGAAGAAGTTTTTCAAAAATCCTGGAGATGCCAGAAGAAAAGCAAGGCGCATGTTGGAATTGTACAGGGGAAATGACATGCACGCGCTTTATAGCTACACCAATCGGCATTTGGGCGAGTATCGCAGCCTCCTATTGCGGGACAGAAATAAGAAGATGGCGGTTAGAACTAGGGAACTCATGCATCAGAAGTCTTGCGTGTTTGTTGTAGGAGCTGCTCATCTTGCGGGAGAGCATGGCCTGATACATCTTTTGAAATCTCAATATGGAATGCAATTGCGTCCATGGCCATCGGTCTGAGGAGAATATAGTAAATTGTTCCCTCTAAAAATATATGCAGTTATGAGTCAAAAAATAGTGATTGAGGTAGATTTAGATGAGAAAAAAATTCCTTCTGAAATTCGCTGGAAGGCTGAAGGCCAGAAAGAAAGTGAGGCAAAAGCCATTTTACTCAGCATTTTTGAGCGCGAGTCCCGAGATACCATGAAAATGGATCTTTGGACAGGGGATATGCAAATGATGGAAATGGATCGCTTTTTTTACTACAGTCTTTTGTCTATGGCGGATACTTACCACCGGGCGACCAAGAATGATGAGCTTGCTTCAGACTTGAAGAATTTTGCGTCCTACTTCGGTGAAAAAACCGGAATTCATAAAAAGGACAAGTAACATTTAATTCACTGCTAAAATTTCTTACTTTTGCGGCGGGTGAGTAGCGTACGGTTAGCTCCCTCTGAATTCCCCCAGGTGCGAGAGCAAGCAAGGGTAGGAGGTTGTAGCGGCTAGGTGCGTCTTCTCACCCTTTCTTTTTCAAAATCAGAGCAACATGCAATTTTTTATTGATACAGCGGATTTAGATCAAATCAAAGAAGCCAAAGACTTGGGTATTCTCGATGGTGTGACTACAAATCCTTCCTTAATGTCCAAAGTGGGTATCCAGGGAGAAAAGGAAGTACTGGCTCATTATGAAAAAATAGCTTCGCTCGTTGAAGGTGATGTGAGTGCTGAAGTCATTGCCACCGACTTTGATGGGATGGTAAAAGAGGGGGAGCGACTTGCCGATATAGCCCCGAACATCGTAGTTAAAGTACCTATGATTCGGGATGGTGTCCGAGCACTTTCCTACTTTGCCAATGAAGGCATACGTACCAATTGTACGCTTGTATTTTCCGGAGGTCAGGCTATACTGGCGGCAAAGGCGGGAGCCACATATGTGTCTCCTTTCATCGGTCGAATTGATGACATCAATTGGCCAGGCATGCAACTCATTCATGAAATTGCCGAAATCTATGCCGTTCAGGGATTTGATACCCATATTCTTGCGGCCTCCATACGTAATTCTGTGCATATCGTCGATGCAGCAAAAGCAGGAGCCGACGTCGTCACCTGTCCTCTGACTTCCATCATGGGCTTGTTAAATCACCCCTTGACAGATATTGGTCTCGAGAAATTTCTCAGTGATTATCAAAAGGTGCAAGGGAAATAATGCCATTTAAAGTGCTGCTATAATCGGCAGGCTTTTTTCTATCATATTTTGGATGATCTTTTCAGGTTGCGGGTGAAAAATGCCCTTTCTGCGGTGGGCGAGGAGAGCATTGATGCTGATGGCCTGATGCCCTAGTAGCTTGCTCATGAGGTAAATACCCGAGGTTTCCATTTCCAGATTATCAAGCTCCAGTTTGTCTATCATCTGCCAGAACGCAATTTGCTTATTCTTTTTTATCCGCAAAAAACGATTTTGCGGCCCATAAAAACCAGGCATGGTTGCGGTCTTCACTTGGAGAAATGAATCAAAGGAACCCATCAATTTGGCGTCTGCTTCCGCTTGGTAATAAGGGATTCCGTTAATATGTCCGTGCCAAAAATCAGGTATTTGGTAGAATTGCCCCAGGGAATCAAAGCCAACAGATGCGGTACTCACAGCGATATCTCCTACATTCAGGCGCTCACTGACAATGCCAGAGGTGCCCAAGCGAAAAAAACGAAGTGACCTGGGGTGAGCCTTCAATTGCCTGCGCTCAAAATCTATATTGAAAAGTGCATCAACCTCATTGAATACAATATCAATGTTGTCCGTTCCTATTCCTGTAGAAATGACGCTTATGGCTTCGCCCTGAAAGATACCCGTCAGACAGGTGAATTCCCTGTTGCGCTGTATGTTTTCCACTTTATCAAAATATCGTGCTACCCATTCTGCGCGTTCCGGATCGCCGACCGTAATGATCTTATCACTCAGGAAACCAGGTGTAATGCCCAGGTGGTAAATGCTCCCATCAGGTCTGAGAATCAGCTCGGAATCTGCTATGACTTTCTGTTCTCTCAATCGCAAGAAATATATATCTCATCCGAACGTAAGGTGTCACTGCTCCTGCCGCCGAGATCTAAAAGGTAAATGAGGTAATTCATGGTATCGACAGGGTAATCGGGCCGCGGTGTGCAAGGGATATCCCCATCCGGGAAAATACAACATACTGCTCCTGTCTTCACTGTAATTTCGCCTTCGATGCCCCTGGTACCGCTCGCCATGATGTCAGGAATGACAAAACTATACTCGAAATCGGTACGGCTGTCAATAAAGAATATTTTGCTCGTATCCGTGGCGTTGGAGCCAAAATCACCGTCTCCATCTCGAAATTGTAATGTGAACAGGATAGAGTCTGAATCCGGAATGAAACTTTGCTTTATTGTGTTGTTGGACATGCCAACGATTTTTAATTCCGGAGCTTCCGGAAAGATGGTGTCATCCGAGCAGGAATAAATGAGCATGCACAGCGGTGCAAGCCAATAGAAGAGATTTAACTGGATTTTTCTATGCATATAATTAAAACGACTGGCCGCCGAGATTAGTTTTTCGTACAATTTAAAAATACTTTTGAGGAGAATTAGCTAGAAATGAATTTTGAGCAACAGGCACTTGAATTGTTCGATTATCAAATGGGGCGAAATCCCGTGTACAGAAAGTTTGTGCAATTGAGTCGTGGGAAGACTTTCCAACCCACATGTCTGGACGAAATTCCCTGTTTGCCTATTTCTTTTTTCAAGACGCATAAGGTGGCTGCCAGGGACTGCAGGGACTATTTTGAAAGCAGTGGGACAACGGGCATGGCGCGCAGTCGTCACTTCATTCACAGTAAAGAGGCTTATCTAAACAATTCGGTAGATATTTTTCAGCATCATTACGGCAAAGACCCTGGAGAATTTGCCTGGCTCGCGCTTTTGCCTGGCTATCTGGACAACCCCCATTCTTCCCTTATTGCCATGGTTCATCATTTTATCGAACGCAGTCGCTATGGAGCCTCAGGTTTTTTTCTGGATGATATGGAGCAATTGTACCGACAGCTATTAATTCTAATAGAGCAGGGTACACCTACGGTATTGCTCGGTGTGAGTTTTGCCTTGCTGGATTTTTCTGAGCGTTTCCAACTTCCGGAGAGTTCATTGTTTGTTATGGAAACGGGGGGCATGAAAGGGAGAAGGAAAGAATTGACCAGGCAGGAATTACATCAGAAATTGCGTGGCCCACTTGGAACAAAGCAAATCCACAGTGAGTACGGCATGTCAGAGTTGCAATCCCAGGCTTATACCCAATCCGAAGGTTGGTTCTCGGCCAACCATCGACTGCGGGTAGTTGTACGCCCGGTAGATGATCCTTGGGGTTTACAGCCTTTTGGCAAAACTGGACGCCTGGATTTATACGATCTGGCCAATCGCGAGAGTTGTCCTTTTATTGCCAGCTCAGACCTGGGGACATTAAAGGACAAAATGAATTTTAAAGTTCTTGGAAGAATGGATAATTCCGATATTAGAGGATGCAATTTGCTTTATCAGTAAATCATTATTCATGTCCGCTACAGTAATAGATGGTCGCATACTGGCCAGGGAAATAAGAAAGGAGATCAGATCTAAGGTGAAAGCCATTCTAAAGAAAGGAGAAAGAGCACCCAAGCTGGCTGTTGTCATGGTGGGAGACAATCCCGCAAGTAAAGCATACGTCAGAAATAAAGTCCGGTCCTGCGAGAAGTGTAAGATCGAACACGTCATGCATCATCTCGATGAATCTGTGACGGACAGCGAGTTATTGCAATTGGTGGACGATATCAATCAGGACGATTCCATCGATGGGGTCATCGTACAGTTGCCCCTTCCGGACCACATTGATGAAGACCAAATCACTTTACGGATCAAGCCTCAAAAAGATGTCGATGGTTTCCATCCACAGAATATTGGCCGCATGGCACTGGGCCTGCCGGCTTACATTCCGGCGACACCCAAGGGTATTTTGGAGATGATCAAGCGATACGATATCGAAACTGAAGGCAAACATTGTGTGGTGATAGGTCGCAGTGCCATTGTTGGGACCCCTATGAGTATTTTGATGTCCCGCAAGGCTTATCCCGGAAATGCCACTGTAACGCTCGCGCACAGCCGCACAACAAATTTGATTGATGTTACGCGACAGGCCGACATCCTTATAGCGGCTATAGGACGGCCTCATTTTGTCACTGCTGAAATGGTCAAAAGTGGTGCGGTCGTCATCGATGTTGGAATCAATCGAGTGGATGATCCCAATGCCGAAAAAGGGTATCGACTGGTTGGTGATGTCGATTATGATGCCGTCGCTAAAAAGGCTTCATTTATTACTCCAGTGCCCGGCGGTGTAGGTCAGTTAACCGTAACCTCTTTGCTTGAGAACACCTTGCTTTCCAGATTACATGCGATCTATGAATAAGGATAGCCAGGAGTTGATCGTTTCCGAAAAACTGGTATCTGAAGATGCCCTCAGCACGCTAGATAGGCAATTCCCCCTCGAAGGTTTTTACAGTGAAGGTGAACAATGGCATATATATTTTAGCAAATCGCCTGATTTGACAAAAGTGGCTGAAGCTTTAGGTGTACCTGAGAAAGAATTCAGAATGGCGACCCTGGCCACGAGAAATTGGAATGCCCTTTGGGAATCTAACTTTAAAGAGGTGGTCATTGATAATTTCTGTCGTATTTATGCTGATTTCCACGACAGTAAAGGGCAGGCGTTTGACTACGAAATTCTCATCAACCCTAAAATGTCGTTTGGGACGGGACATCATGCCACTACTTCCATGATGATTGAACGCATGCGAGAACTGGACTTTTCAGGGAAGACGGTCTTGGATTTTGGAACCGGAACGGCCGTTTTGGGCATTTTGGCGGCCAAGATGGGGGCAAAATCGGTCATCGGCAACGATATCTCTATCCACGCCTATGAAAACGGCCTAGAGAACATAGCTCGGAATGATTTGGAAGGCATAAAATTGTTTCACGGAGGTATGGATGCCCTGCCGAAAGGCTGGAGCTACGATTTGATATTGGCCAATGTCAATCGAACCGTTTTACTAAAGGAGGCCGATGCACTCTTGCATTCCCTGAGCCCCGGGGGAGAATTGGTTCTTTCCGGTCTATTGGCTGCGGATGAGGACCTGGTGCTTCAGCACTACAAGGGCAAAGGAGCCCGTTTAAAGAATAGAAAAGAAAAAAATGACTGGATCTGCATATCGGTTTACTAAAGTAATTGTCTTTTTATTCCTTCAACTATGGGTGTTTCCTCTATTGTCGCAGGATTCACTGTATTTCTCTAAAGTGCCGGATGAGCTTTTCGAGCAAATGGAAACATTTTTTGATCCAAGCAATCGCAAGGAATTGAAAGAACAGCGCAAGGCATTGGAAGAAAACCTCGAAATGGAGCTTATTGAGGAAGACAATTTCATCCTTCTGGTAGATATGCTCAACGCTATGAAAGAAAGAAAACTCAATGCCTGGCCTTATTTCTACAACTACCTGAGAGCGGCGCAATCCATTTTCGGACTTGAAAATGGCAATGAGGAGTACAGGAAGTGGCAATCTGCTATAGATGCTGCCATGAAATTGGTGGAAAACAATAGATATACGAGGTTTAATGATTTGTTAGAGTTTACCGTGCAGTTTTATGAAACAGGTTACATTGTAAGTTCTCGTGCAGGTGCTTCATGGCATGTGAATGACCGTGCACCTAAGTTTGATTTTGACGATGAGGGAGAGCTCCTGGTTCGGTTTGAAGATGTCCATTTATCGGCTGCCAGAAAAGAGGATAGTCTGGTCATTCAAAATACCTCTGGAGCATTTCGCCCGGAGGACAAGCACTGGTTGGCTGAGGGTGGAAAAGTGACCTGGTGGCGCTATGATCAAGATGACGTTTACTGCGAATTAGGTGATTATGACATCGACTTGAAGCGTCCTATTTTTGAAATTAAGGATGTCGCATTTACCCATCCCAGGTTGTTCCCTGGACAGACGCTGAGGGGGACACTCATGGAAAAAGTCTACCATTCAGATGAAGATGGAGAAGGGGATTATCCCAAATTTGACGGGGCTGGAGAGCAAGTTGATTTGACGCGCTTAATTGAGGATGTTTCTTTGGTTGGCGGCTTTAGTTTACATGGCACAACCATCTATGTGTCAGGAAATAAAGGGTCTAGGGCTAAATTGATGGTGAAGGGGGTAAATGATGAGGAAAAATTGCGTGCCATAGCTCCAAGATTCAAGGTTAGTAAAGACAGAGTGTATTCGCGTTCAGCCAGCCTCGTTATATACATGACAGCTTCGGATTCCCTGACACATCCTTCGGTTTCCCTGGACTATAAACCATCTGCCGGATTACTTGATATCGGAAAAGGCGAGGGTTTACAGGCCAACAGTCCTTTCTTTGACAGTTACCACGGATTTACTTTTTCTGTAAGCGAATTACAGTATAAAATTAAAATGGATAGCATCGTTTTGGGCAGAAAGCGCCTGGGACTGGGAAAGGTCAATAAGGAAATCACCTTCGAGTCTCCCAATTTTTTTGATTACGGTGAGTATCTCAGAGCACAGAACATTGGTCGGGTAAACCCACTGGCAAGACTAAATAAGCTCGCCGCAGAGACTGGAGAGCGGAAATTTAATCTGGCTACCGTCATCGATCAGATCAACCCGCAACTCACACAGCAGTCTATTCAAACACTGCTCAGTGACCTGGTCAAACAAGGATTCATCAATTATAATGCAACGGATCGAGAAGTAATAGTCAAGGACAAGTTGCTGCACTATGCGGAGGCGGCGCTGAAAAACACAGATTACGACAAAATGCGCATGGTCAGTGACAGTCCGGACGAAAACGGGGTGCTTGACCTGGACAATATGGAACTTTTATTGGGTGGAGTGGAAAATGTGGTACTCAGTGATTCTCAGAAAGTCGCCATGAAACCTTATTTCAACGAAGTGACCCTGCTGGAGGATAACCGCATTAGAATGCATGGAAAGCTTTATGCGGGATACACCACCTTTGAGGGACTGGAGTTCTACTACGATTACCCGGAACACAAGATTTACCTGGATTCGGTCAAGGAATTCCAGTTGTACATACCCACCGGCAGGATGATGGAAGGGGGGCAACAGGAGGCTGTTTCAGTGAACTCACTCATCGAATCTATGAAGGCGGTTCTTCTCATCGATGCCCCTCATAATAAGGCGAGTCTTGTAGATATCCCCATCTTTCCTTCTATGCATACAAGGGGCAGCAGTTATGTTTTTTACGATGAGAAAAGCATTCACGGTGGTGTTTACACGCGGGACAGTTTCTACTTCCAACTGGATGAATTCGACCTCGAGTCACTCGATGAGCTGGACAGTACCGAGATTTCCTTTCAAGGTGCTTTGTATTCCAAGGACATCATGGAAACCTTCCAGGACAGTTTGATTTTGCGTGAGGACCGTTCTCTGGGTTTGCTCTCCACCACGCCGGAAAAGGGATTGAGCCTCTACAGAGAAAAGGGGCGATTTGCTGGTGAAATTGATTTGAGTAATCGGGGCTTTTACGGTAATGGTGAGGTGAGTTACCTCAAAGCATCGGTCAATTCAGATGACGTTCTTTTCAAGCCCAAACAATTGACCGGAACAGCAGATATTTTCGAACTGGAAGGAGATTCAACGGCGGGCAACGAACTGCCGAAGGTGAAGGGTATTGATGTTAGCCTGGACTGGAGACCTTATGCTGATAGCATGTATATACGCTCTGCTGAGGCTCCTTTTCAGATGTATGAGAAGGGGCTCCATCAGTTCAAGG